>NZ_JACOPL010000003.1:0-267334 GCF_014287995.1 Agathobaculum faecis | reverse complement strand
ATCGCGTTATCCACCGGATTCTCCACCTTTTCCCCAAAGCTGTACAGGTTCAGGTGCAGCTTCCGCAGGGACTCGATATATTGGTCTTTGGTCATCATATCGATCAAGTATCCTTTCTTTTATCAGGTTGCTATAAAAACAGGGCGGGGAACGCGGGGGTCCCCGCCCTGTTCAGGCGATATGCTTACTGGGTTTAGAAGCACTCGCGGTATACGCGTTCGCTCAGCTCAATGCTCCACGGACGGTAAGAGTTGGTAATCAGGCGCTGCTGGTTCGCCTCGACCGAGAGTGGGAAGCTCTTGATATCCTCTTCCTTGAAGCCGTACTCATGCAGCGGCTTGAGCGGGAGGACCTTTTCGAGGGTCACATTCAGGGTGCGCAGCGCATCGTCCTTGGTGCAGCCGAGGCAGCGGGCGACGATCTCCTTGAACTTGCCAAGCTCACCGGCCGGCTCGTACTCGTCGTACAGCTCAAGGATCTTGCTGAACAGCGCATAGTTGGATTCGCCGTGCGGTACATGGTAGGTGCCGCCGAGCGGGAAGGACATGCCGTGTACGGTCGCGCAGCCGGCCTTGAGGAACGCGATGCCGGCGAACAGGGAAGCGGTGACAAACTCGCCAAGGTAATCGATGCGGGCGTCCGGCCCCTCGAGCGCGATGCGGCGGAAGCCTTCGAGGATCATTTCCATCGCCTTGACCGAGAACATCTCGGAGGTGACGGTCTTGCGGTGCGGGGACAGGAACGACTCGGTCGCATGGATGAGCGCGTCGATCGCGGAAGCGGCGAACGGCTTGTACGGCAGGGTCTTGAGCAGGTCGGGCACCAGACAGACCTTGTTCGGGATGATATCGTCGGAAACCAGGCCGAGCTTGGTTTCGCCGCCGGTCAGCTTACCGTCCTTTTCGTCCTTGACGATAGCGACCGAAATGTTGGTGACTTCGGAACCGGTGCCGCAGGTGGTCGGGATCGCGATGACTTCTTTTTCATGTACAACGGGCTCGCGCTTGAAATACAGTTCATGTACAGATGCCGGGCGCTTGCAGCCGAGCAGCTTGCAAAGGTCCATGATGGCGCCGCCGCCGACAGCGATGACGCGGTCGTAGGAGTCGTACGGGATCGCTTCGTACATGGTTTCGATCATGGCTTCGGAGGGTTCGCCTGCGCCGAACTTCTCCTGGAACACGAACTGGCTCTTCAGACCAAGCTCCGCCATAAAGGGCTTGTAGATGAACTCATTGGTCAGAACGACGTCGCGTTCGCCGAGCTTGAACTCCCCGGCGAAGTCGCCGAACGTTTCAAACTTGTAGATAGTGGGGGCAATGACGATCTCTCTTTTGTCCTTCATCAAAGAGGCACTGAAAGCATCCATAGCCATAGTTGAACATCTCCATTCATAAAATTTATAAAGGCCGTGCGGGCTTTTATGCGCATCATATCAGGCAATTTGCCCTGCGCTTTTATTGTAGCAAATCCCGTCCACAACTTCAACACAAACGAACAAAAAAATCACCAAAAAATAACCACCAAATCCTGTACAAAAAGACAATAAACAGCCCTGTATTTTGGAATACAGGGCTGTTTTAACGCATCGAAACCCGTCTGTAAAGAAAAAACGGGCAGAATAGCCGAAAAGAATGGGCGGATTCAAACAGGATTTAGTTGTTTTGCGAAAAACGGCTCAAAAAGGCGCGTGTACGCTCATTTTGTGTATTTTCAAACAATTCGCTGGGCGTGCCTTCCTCCACAATCACGCCCGCGTCCATGAACAGCACGTGGTCGGCCACATCGCGGGCGAAAGCCATCTCGTGCGTAACGATAATCATGGTGGTGTGCTGGTCCGCGAGCGAACGGATAACGCGCAGGACCTCGCCCGTCAGCTCCGGGTCGAGCGCGGAGGTGGGCTCGTCAAAGCAGAGGATGTCCGGCTGGAGCGCGAGCGCCCGCGCAATGGCCACGCGCTGCTGCTGGCCGCCGGAAAGCTGGTGGGGGTAGTGGCTCATGCGGCCCTCTAGGCTCATCTGGGCGAGCAGCTCAATGGCGTGGTTTTCAATCTCCTCATGGATGGCGTGCCGGTTCTGCTTGTAATCCGGCCGCTCCTTGGCGAGCATCAGGCTGGCCAGCATGACGTTTTCAAGCGCAGTGTACTGCGGGAACAGGTTGAACGATTGAAACACCATGCCGAAATGCAGGCGCCGGCGGCGGATTTCCGCGTCGCTCTTGGCGGCGCGGTCGGCGGCGTCAAACAGGGTTTCGCCGTTTACCAGGATACGGCCCGCGTTTGGGGTTTCCAGAAAGTTCAGGCAGCGCAGCAGGGTCGTCTTGCCCGAACCGGACGAGCCGATAATGGCCAGCGCCTTGCCGCGCTCCAGGGAAAAGCTGATGTCCTGTAGCACCTTGGTCGGGCCAAAGCTTTTTTCGATGTTTTGTACTTCAAGAATAGGCATTGCGGCTCGCTCCTTATACACGGAAATAGTCCATTTTCCTTTCCAGCCAGCCGAACAGCAGCGTCAGCACGCCGCAGAACACGAGGAAGAAAAGGGCGGTGGAGAACAACGGCCAGATCAGGCCGCGGTTGATGAATTCCTTGCTCATCATGATGATCTCCTTGGTGGCGATGATGTTGGCCAGCGCGGTATCCTTGATAAGCGTCATGAATTCGTTGCCCATGGGCGGGATCACGCGCTTGACGACCTGCAGCAGCGTGATCTTGAAGAAAATCTGCCGTTTGGTCATGCCGAGCACCTGGCCGGCCTCATACTGGCCGCGCGGGATAGACTGGATACCGCCGCGGAAAATCTCGGAAAAATAGCAGGCGTAGTTGATTGCGAACGCGGCGCAGGTCGCGACCACGCGCCCGTCCGTACCCATGGCGTTCCACGGCTGGCCCCAGTGCAGCAGGCCGGGGCCATAGTAGATGAAGATGATCTGCAGCATGAGCGGCGTGCCGCGGACGATCCACACAAAGAACTTGATGAGAAGGGCGATCGGGCGCAGCCCGACCAGCATGGCGCCCCATTTGCCGGACGCAAGGCGGCTGCCGCGCAGGCAGCGGAACGGTTCCCACCTGTTCATGGCGCCGAACGCCACAAGCAGGCCGACGGGCAGCGCGACCAGCAGTGTGACCACAAAGATCGTGCAGTTGATTCCAAAGCTTTGGAACAGATTGGTGAAGATAACCGAGGGGTTCATAGGATTCCTCCAAACAAAACCAAGCGGGGCAGCAGTAAGCTGTCCCGTTCGGTGTAAAATTTGTGTAGGTAAATTTGTTTATTCTGCTAGGGAAAGGCCGTATTTTTCAGCCAGAGACTGCAGCGTACCGTCTTCATTCAGTGTAGCCATGATCTCATTGACCTTGTCGCACAGGTCACTTCCCTTGCGGAAGCCGATGCCATACTGCTCCTCATGGAATACGCCGCAGATGGTCAGGTCCGCGAAGTCGGTACCCTCGCCGATCATGTTTTCCGCCATGGTCTGGTCAAAAATTGCGGCGTCCGCCGTACCCGACTTGACCTCGAGCAGCGCGTCGGTCTGCTTGCTGACCGTGACCAGGTTGGACTGGCTGAGGTTCTCGTCCTCCTCTGCCACGCTTTGTGCGGCCGAGCCGGCCTCTACCGCCACCGTCTTGCCGACCAGATTGGCGTAATCCGCGTAAGTATCCTTGTTTTCTGTCTTGGTGACGACCACCTGGGTATTCTGTACATAGGGGTCGGAAACCGAAATATTCTGCTTGAGGTCCTCCGTGATGGTCATGCCGTTCCACAGGCAGTCCACCTCACCACTTTCCAGGCTGACCTGCTTGGTATCCCAAACGATCTCGATGAATTCCGGCTCCACGCCGAGCTTTTCACAGACCGCCTGCGCGAACTCGGTGTCAAAGCCGGTGAATTCGCCGGTCTGCTCGTCGGTATAGTTCATCGGCTCATAGACCGTGTAGCCGATTTTCAGCTTGCCGGCGTCTTCGATCTGCGCCAGGTCGCTGTCTGCGGCGGCGGTGTCGGACGGATTGGCCGCGTCGTCGCCGCTCGTGGTATCGGCGGAGCTGTCGCTGCCGCAGCCTGCCAGCAGAGAGGCGCTCATCGCGCCGGCGAGCAACAGCGCCAGAAGCTTTTTGGTTTTCATGGGAATGCCCTCCTAAATTCATTGCATAATTACGGTACTGTGAAAGTCATTTATCATTGTACCACTTTATTTGAGAAAATCAAGAAAAACTTTCTGGTCACTTTCTGGGTGAATGGTTGTAAGTGTTGTAAATGGCAACTCCTTGCTTGACCTGTACAGGGGGAATATAGTATTATATACAATAGATATAATAGATAACAAGATTGTTAAAGAATAAACAAAGACGGAGGTTTGGGCAATCATGGATTACGAAGCTCTTTATCAGCAGAAGCTGACCACGGCGGATGAGGCTGTCAAGGTGGTCAAATCGGGCGACTGGGTGGACTACGGCTGGTGTACCGGCACGGCCTGCGCGCTGGACAAGGCGCTCGCCGGACGGATGAGCGAGTTGGAGGATATCAACCTGCGCGGCGGCATCCTGATGTGGCAGCCCGCTATATTCCAGATTCCGGACGTAGAAAAGAAGATCACCTGGAACTCCTGGCACATGGGCGGCGTCGAGCGCAAGGCCTGCACCGCGGGCTTCGGCTTTTATAATGCGCTGCGCTATTCCGAGCTGCCGCGCTACTACCGGGAGAATGTCAAGCACGTCAACGTGGCGATGTTCCAGGTTGCGCCGATGGACAGCCACGGCTACTTCAGCTTCGGCCCGAACGCGTCCCACCTGAAGGCAGTGTGCGACGTGTCCGACGTTGTCATCGTCGAGGTCAATAAGAACATGCCGCGCTGCCTGGGCGGCTTTGAGGAAGCGGTCCACATCTCCGAGGTAGATATGGTCGTCGAGGGTGAGAACCCGCCGATCGCGGAGTTGGGCGCCGGCGGTGCGCCGACCGACGTTGACCGCGCGGTGGCCAAGCTGATCGTGGAGGAGATCCCGAATGGCGCCTGCCTGCAGCTGGGCATCGGCGGCATGCCGAATACGGTCGGTTCCATGATTGCGGAATCCGACCTGAAGGATCTCGGCGTACATACCGAGATGTATGTGGACGCGTTTGTCGACATCGCCATGGCGGGTAAGATCAACGGCCTGAGCAAGGGGATCGATCGGGGCAAGCAGGTGTATGCGTTCGGCGCTGGCACCAAAAAGCTCTATGACTATATCGACAACAATCCGGAATGCTACGCGGCTCCCGTATCCTATACCAACGACGCGCGCACCATCGCCCAGATCGACAACTTCATTTCGATCAACAACGCAGTGGATATCGACCTGTTCGGCCAGGTGAACGCGGAAACGGCCGGCACCAAGCAGATCTCCGGCGCGGGCGGCCAGCTCGACTTTGTGCTGGGCGCGTACCTGTCCAAGGGCGGCAAGAGCTTTATCTGCTGTTCGTCCACATTCAAGCAGAAGGATGGCTCGATCGCTTCCCGCATCCGCCCGACGCTGGCGGACGGTTCGGTCGTGACCGACGCGCGCCCGAACGTACACTGGTTCGTTACCGAGTACGGCAAGGTGTGTCTCAAGGGCCTGTCATCCTGGCAGCGCGCGGAGGCGCTGATCTCGGTCGCGCATCCCGACTTCCGCGAGCAGCTCATTCAGGACGCGGAAAAAATGCACATCTGGAAGCGTTCCAACAAGCGCTGAGACGGAAAGTACCAGGCGGCCTATCTGCGGATGGGCCGCTTTTCTGCATGCAGTCTGGCATTATGAAAAATGTTTGATCTGGCGCTTTGTAAAAGGCCATACAGGGAGTACAATAGTACCAACAAAGGAAAAACAGAGAGGGTGTCACAATATGAAAAGCAAAAAAACCAGAACGATCATCCTTGCTGCTCTGCTCGCGGCGCTGACGACGGTCGCAACCATGATTATCCGTATCCCGACGCCGACGCTCGGCTATATTCACCTGGGCGACGGGCTGGTGCTGCTCTGCGGCATCCTGTTGGGGCCGGGGCTGGGCGCGGTCGCGGCGGGCATCGGCTCGATGCTGGCCGACCTGTTCGGCGGTTATATGGCCTGGGTGCCGGGTACGTTCGCCATCAAGGCGCTGACCGCGCTGGCGGGCGGCTGGCTCTACCACCACATGGCCGGACGGGAGCGGATGAATATGCCGGTACGCGTGGCGCTGTGCGGTATTCCCGCGGAAATCGTGATGGTCGCGGGCTATTATGTGTATGAGGTCGGCATGGAGCTGGTCGCGGGGAGCGCGGCGGGCGCTGCGGTTGCGGCTGTACTGGCCGGTGTGCCGTTCAATATCGTGCAGGGGCTGGCCGGCGTGATCGTATGCGCGGTGCTGTTGCCGGTGCTGGGGCATGCGAGCGCGGAGATGGGCGAACGCATCCGGACCTGAAGCACTGACCCGTTTTCCCAGATCGGTGAGGCGATGGAGATACGGGTATTCCTCGATGAACCATAAGAAGCGCTGTGGATCACTGTCCACAGCGCTTTTTCCGTTTACGAGAGCGTCAGGTACTGCTGCGGGTCAACCTTTTCGTCGTTGACCTGTATCTCAAAATGCAGGTGCGGACCGGTCGAATTGCCCGTGTTGCCGGAAAGCGCGATCCGGTCGCCCTTGGCGACCACGTCCCCGACCGATACCAGCAGCTCGGAATTATGCCCGTATAGGGTCTTGAAGCCGTTCTGGTGATCGAGGATGATATAGTTGCCGTACCCGTTGCCCGAATCCTCGGCAACGATGACCTTGCCGTTGTCCGCCGCGTAGACTGGCGTGCCTTCTCCCACCGCAAGGTCCACGCCGCCGTGCAGCCTGCCCCAGCGCCATTTGAACGCAGAGGTGAAGGTGTAGCTCGTCAGCGGCACGGAAAATTCGCCTGTGCCGATGCCGACATTCCTGGTGCCTACCTCGACGATCTCATTCCTCGCGTCGCTCAGCACCGTGCGCGCAAGGATGGTGCGGCCATGTTCCTGTCCGTCCACGGTTTCGATCTCGGCGGTGACGACCGCCTCGCCCGCGCAGCCCTCCTGCACGGTGGCGCGGTAGGTCTGGTCGAGCTGGTCGTTCTCGCGGGTGATCGTTTCATAGGGGATTTCCTCAGTATAGGTGACCGAGCGCGTCGCGGTCACATCCAGGCGGGGGGAGAGCGTGCTGTACAGCGCGCCGAAATCCGAAACCAGCGAGGTCTGGGCGACGACATTGTCCACACGCACCTCCTGCAGGAAGTCCGCGTCCTCATCGGTTGCGGTCGTGTACTGCGCCTTGACGCGGTCGAGCAGCGCCTGCGCCTCGTCCGCCGAGCGGCAGACGCCCGCCTGCTCGCCGTCGACCGAGATCACGGCAAGCGTGTCCAGTTCCCCGCTGGCGTCGATCAGCTCGGCCTTGAGCGTATCGCCGGTCAGGAATTGGTCCTCCAGTGCATAGGACGGTTTGGTTTCAATGCAGACGGGGAGCGTGTATTCCCCGCCCGCGAGCGCGCCCGCGCTCTGTTCGATTTCCGCGACCGCAGCGGAGAGCGTGTCCGCCTCCTCGACCAGGCCGAGCGGCCTGCCGTTCGCCAGTACCAGGGTGCCGCTGTGCAGCAGCAGCGCGCTGGGCACAAAGAACACGGGGAGGAACACGGCCGCTGCGCAGACCGCGCGCCGCTTTGCCGCCGCGCGGCATACGCGGGCAAGCGCCGCCCAGCAGGGCAGATCCCAGAACCAACAGATTAGGCGGTCAAGCAGCAATATGGCCCGCACAAGGGCAAATAACAGGCCGGAAAAAAGTCCGGCAAAAAATGATAACAGGTTTCGCATGACGGTAGTATGGAGAAAAGCGCTCCTCCATATTCCCTCCTTTCCAAATGTCCAAGGTTACAGTTTGGTAACAATGGATACCTTAACCGCTTTGGAGGGCGAAGTCATACGAAACCTGTCGATTGGCTCCAGAAAATTAAATTTACGTTGCAGCGCCGCAGAAATTCGTGGGGAAAAATCGCGGATCGAGGGGCTTTTGCTGATAATAGCGTTCGAGGACTGCGCGCTGAAGCGACACGGCGAGCGGCACGGCCGCGTCGAACAGGTCGCAGAAGGACTCGGTTCGTTCGCCGTTACCCGAGGACCAGGGGCGGTGCGACTGGTTGGCGCAGTCCGCGGCGAGCGGTTCGGCGGGACGGATCAGCGAGGAGGCGAGACCGGCCTTGCCCGCGAGCCGCTCCAGATGCACCAGGCGGCCGCGGATATGGCTGCCGCTGTGCGTCAGGTGCAGCACACGGCGCATGTCGTGCAGCGAGCGGTACACCGCGGCGGGGGAGACGCGCGCGCCGCACGCGCTTTTCGCCGCGCCGGCCAGCACGCGCGCCAGCACGGTGCATTCCGCGGCGCTGGGATCGAGCAGGCGGAACGCCTCAAACTCCGCGGGGGCGGCAGCGATGTAATTGGTGATCAGGATGCCGTCGATATCGCTTTCAACCAGCTTGCGCCGCGCCTCGGCGGAATAATTGGGCAGGTAGAGCGAGAGGCGGTCGGCCTGCGCCTCCAGGAAAGCGTGGGTCACGCGGTCGAGCGCGTAGTGTGTGCAGAAGCCGAATACATACGCGAGCGCGGCGGCGTCATGCTGCTGCACAGCGGCGTCGCACAGCGCTTCAAACAAAGCGCCGGGCGGCTCGGTGTGCATGCGGCGCGCCAGACGGCCCAGCGGGCCGGAGAATGGCGCGTGGTAATAGTAAAGCGGGTCCGGCCCCTGTGCGCCCCAGCGGTATCCCGCGGGGTAGGTGGCGGCGATGTGCGCGGCCGAGTCTCCTGTAACGCGCTGGACGGTCGCGGCAAAAATATGATGGGTGGCATAAGACGGCATAATGGTTCCCTTTCCGCAGCAGCCTGCAATGTTGATACCAGAAACGGTGACAATAGTATACCGCAAAAGATTGCAAAATGCCAGCGAAAGCGGTATACTATTTGCAAGACAAAAAACGGGGACAGGGCTTCCCTTATCCTAATTGGAGGAATGGCAATCATGAAACTCGGTATCGTCGGGCTTCCGAATGTCGGGAAATCGACTTTGTTCAATGCAATCACGCAGGCGGGCGCGGAGAGCGCGAACTACCCGTTCTGCACCATCGACCCCAACGTCGGTATGGTGGCCGTGCCGGACGAGCGCCTGCAGCCGCTGACCGACCTGTACCACGCGAAAAAGACCACCCCTGCGGTGGTGGAGTTTGTGGATATCGCGGGATTGGTGCGCGGCGCGAGCAAGGGCGAGGGGCTGGGCAACAAGTTCCTGTCCCACATCCGCGAGGTGGATGCGATCGTCCACGTCGTCCGCTGCTTTGACAATGAGAATATCGTCCACGTCGAAGGCTCGGTCGATCCCGCACGTGACATTGAAACCATCAACCTTGAGCTGATCCTGGCGGATATCGAGCATCTGGAGCGCCGCCTGGAGCGCACCCGCAAGGCTGCCAAGGCGGACAAAAAGCTGAGTCGGGATGTGGAGCTCCTCGAGGCGCTCAAGGCGCATCTGGAGGAGGGCAGGACCGCGCGCACGTTCGAGGGCTTCGGCGAGGATGAGGACGTTGACCGCGTGGTAAAAGAGAGCGACTTGCTTTCCGCGAAAAAGGTGATCTACGCCGCCAATATGGACGAGGCGGGCTTTACCGGCGACGCGGCCGAGAACGAGCGCCTGAAGGCAGTACAGGCGATCGCGGACGCGGAGGGCGCGATGGTGCTGCCGATTTGCGCCAAGCTGGAAGAGGATATCGCGGGCATGGACGCGGAGGAGAAGGAGATGTTCCTTTCCGAACTGGGACTGCACGAATCCGGCCTGGACCGCCTGATCCGCGTGTGCTACGACCTGCTCGGCCTGATGAGCTACCTGACTGCGGGAGAGCAGGAGGTGCGCGCATGGACGATTGAAAAGGGTACCAAGGCGCCGCAGGCCGCCGGAAAGATCCATTCGGATTTTGAACGCGGCTTTATCCGCGCCGAGGTGATCGGCTATCAGGATCTGATCGAGCTTGGGTCGCTGGCGGCGGCCCGCGAAAAGGGTCTTGTCCGCTCGGAGGGCAAGGAATATGTGATGCAGGATGGGGACGTCGTCCTGTTCCGCTTCAACGTATAAGGGAGTATTGCTCAAAAAGCGCCGTGAAAAACGGCGCTTTTTTGTATTTGAGGGTAGATTTGTTTACTTCTTGTGATTATATTGTGAATTTAACCGAATTGTTATTGCATATCCCACAAGCTCTGTATATAATGAGGATGGTATAGACCGTCGAAAAATGGCGAGCGGTGTGCTTGCCGTTTTATTTTGTATGATATTTTTCATTTACGCATATATAAAGACAGCGAAACAGGGGAAGATCATGTTAGAAAACCGGATCAATAAAACAAGGAAAGGGGCGCATATGGTGAAGCGTACGGCGAAGAGCGCCGCGCCGAAGGCGGAAAAGAAAACGCTCCGCGTGCCGCTCGCCCTGAAGATAGTCGGCGGCGTGGCAGCGGCTCTGCTGGTCCTGCTCTGCGGGTTCACCTACCTTTATCCGAATGTGTTCCCAGGGGTGACGGTCGGGCCGATCGCGGTCAGCGGGCTGAGCCGGAGCGCCGCCGCGGCGCAGATCGAAAAGCAGAGCGCGCCACTGTATGAGGACGCGGACGTTTCCGTCACAATTTATGAGCAGACCTACCGTATTCCGGTGCGCGACGTGCTGGAAAATGTGGACGCGGCGCAGTCCGCGGAGAACGCCTATGCGGTCGGACGCACGGGCAACCCGCTGGCCCGCATGTGGGATGTGGTCACAGCGGTTTTCGGCAGGGGCGAGGCGCAGCTGGCGGCCACCGTGGATGAGGAGGGGCTGAAAAAGGCACTGTCCGACATCGCCGCGGAGGCGTTGACCGAGCCGGTAGAACCCACTTGGGACATTGGCACGGATACCATGACCATCCATGCCGGCAAGCCTGGCGTACAGTTTGACACGGACGCGGTCGAGCAGGCGCTGACGGAAAAGATCCGCCTGATGGATTTCGAGCCGTATGAGGTTTCGACCGAGCTGACCGAGACGCCTGCGATCAATGTGGATAAGATCGCCGAGCAGGTGATCGGCGAGCCGGTGAGCGCGACGGTCAATAAAGAGGACGGCAAAACCATTGTGCCGGAAAAGCCCGGCGTGCAGTTCGATATCGACCAGGCGCGGGAGATCGTGGGGGACGGGACGGAGCAAAGCTATTCCGTCCCGATCACGACCACGCAGCCCAAGGTGACGGCGGTGGACCTGCAGGAAAAGCTGTTTCGGGATACGCTGGCGCAGGCGGTGACCTACCTGGACGAGAGCAATACCGCGCGCACCAACAACGTCAATCTGGCGTCGGCGGCCATCAACGGGACCATACTCAACCCGGGCGATGAATTTTCGTATAACGGTGTGGTCGGAGAGCGCACCGAGGCGCGCGGATATAAGCCGGCGCACGCATATGTCAACGGCCAGATCGTTGACGAGTTCGGCGGCGGCGTCTGCCAGCCCTCCTCCACGCTGTATATGGCCGTGCTGCGCGCGGACCTGGAGGTGACCGAGCGGTATAACCATTCCTATACAGTCGCCTATACGCCGCTGGGCGAGGATGCGACCGTGGATTACGGCAATCTGGATTTCCGGTTCAAGAATAATACGGATTATCCGGTCAAGATCCTGGCGCAGCAGAGCGGCGGGCAGATGGTTATGACGCTCGTCGGCACCAAGACGAGCGACAAGACGGTTACGACCCGCACCGAAGTGTTGGAAACCTATTCGCCGCAGACGATCGAGAAAAAGGATAATTCCATGAAGGTGGGCCAGACGCGCTTGGATGTGAGCGGCATCACAGGCTATTCCACCCGCACCTATAAGCAGATCACGGAAAACGGGAAGACGACCGAGGTGCTGGCGAACAGCTCGCGGTATGACAAGCGGGATAAGGTGGTCTACGTCGGCACGATCCAGCCGGAGCAGCCCAAAACCGAGGAACCGCCCAAGACGGAGGAGCCGTCCGGCGACGGCGGGGAAGCCGGAGAAACAGCGGAACAGGGCGCGTCCTCCGCAGCGGCGCCGGAAACGCCGGCGGGCGGCTCCGCGTGAGCGGACAGGGCGCGGTCCGGTAAAGACAGCGGGGAAACGATAGGAGGAAACAGCAGTTGCACGATAGAGTACAGGTGAGAAAGACGATCAAGCGGCAGTGTAAGCGCAGGGTCAAGGAGCAGATCGGCCGCTGTGTGGGGATACAGTTTTTGTATGCGGTGCCATATTTCCTGCTGGTGCTGATTCTGTACCTCACGATATTCGGAGATTTATTTGCGTTGTACGCAAATGGGTACAGGGGAAACGCGCTTAGCATGGCTATGGAGCGCAACCTGAATTCGGTATGGCTGGTGATATTCGTCATGCTGGTCGTCACCGGCCCGCTGATGTATGGCATGATGCGGTTTTATATTGGCCTTTTCCGTGGGGAGGAGCCGGGCGTTTCCGCGCTGTTCCAGCCGTTTACCTCGCTGCACTCGTTCTGGGCGGGTGTGCGGATGGAATTCTGCCTGTTTTTCCGGCAGCTCCTCTGGTCGGTCCTACCCACGGCGCTGTTTTTCTTTGTGGGCATGGGCCTGCTGGTGAATGCCGTTGCTTCGGGGCATTACCTGACGCAAACGGATTTGACGGTGGCGGTGGCGGTGCTTTATGTATTCTACCAGCTCGTGTTGATCCCGATCCGCATCAAGGTGATGACCTATCAGGCGGGCTGGGTCCTGATCAGCGAGCATGAGGCACTCGGCGCGTGGGATGCCACGCGCGACGGGAGCGGTGTGTTCCACGGGCATTATGGGAAGGTACTCCTGTTTGTTTTAAGCTTTTTCTGGTGGTATGTGCTGTCCGGCCTTGTCAGCGGGCTTTGCTGGCTGATTGCGATGTTCGGCTTTGTGTTTATCCCCGGCGCGTCGGGCTTCGTGGCGTTCCTGCTGGCGCTGGCCGCAGGGGCCTGCTTGGGCGTTGTGATCAACGGTTTTCTGGCGGCGTACATCAATACCTCTTTTATCGGCCTGTTTGAATTTTACGCGGGCAGGACACAGGATGTCAGTCAGCCTGAGCAGTAAGGGAAAAAACGGATAAAGCGGTGGCGGGAGCTGAAGGTGCCGCCGCTGTTTGCACGCTTGACAGGAAAATACCGTGATGCTATAATGGAACCGTTATACAGGTAAGTATGGCGATGAAAAGGAAAGTACGGCGTGGAAAACGGCAAAGCGAGTCTCGGATGGTGGGAGCGAGACGCGGGGGCCGCGGCAGAAAATGGCCTTGGAGTCCCGCACCGAGCCGCGGTACGCGGGTAGGCTGCGGCGGGTGGGCGCCCGTTACAGCGCTTCGGGTATGGAAGTACCTGATGAGGCGCGCCGCCGCGAGGGACGCGTGAAGCAAGGTGGTAACACGGAAGCGTTTTTGCTCTCGTCCTTGAATGGAAAACCATTCGGGAGGAGGGCTTTTTTCATGCCTGCCGCTCTGCGGACGTGGCGGCCTGCGCCCTAATGGCAAACGATGCGGGGGGCGGAAAACCTGAGGGACGTGTTCCCGTATCCATATACCGAACGGGACGCGCGTGATTGTAAGAATGGAGGGCTGCCGGATAGCGAGCTGTATGCGCTGGTGTGCGAAAGGAGATAAATGATTTTGCATCTGGAACGGTTGACAGATATACAGGATGGGCGGTATGATACTGCAATGGCTTTGTACGCGGAGAGCTTTCCACCGCATGAGCAACGACAGATAGCATCACAAGAGGCAATCCTGCGGGACAAACGGTATCGGTTTGAACTGGTCTTCGATGGGGTGGAATGGGTTGGCCTGTTACTGTGCTGGGAAACGAAAGACTTTATTTATGTGGAGCATTTCTGTATATTCCCTGAGCTGCGGAATCGCCATTACGGGCAAAGGACACTGTCGCTGCTACAGCAGAGCGGGAAGACCATTGTTTTGGAAATCGACCCCCCAGAGGACTGGGTTTCCTGTCGCCGCGCTGGTTTCTATGCGCGCTGCGGATACTGCACCAATCCGTATCCGCATGTACACCCGCCATATCATGTGGAAAACAGCGGACACAGACTGGTCGTGCTGTCCTTTCCGAAAGCGCTGACCGAGACGGCTTACCAATCATTCTACAAATTTTTGCAGGATGTGGTTATGTACGACTGTTTTTGATCTTATAAAATTTCATTTTCTATGAAGGAGAGCAAAGTGATGGACAAGAAACCCTATTATATCTCAACGGCGATCGCCTATACCTCGGCCAAGCCGCACATCGGCAACACCTATGAGATCGTGCTGGCCGACGCGATCGCGCGCTACAAGCGCCTGACCGGATACGACGTGTACTTCCAGACCGGTACGGACGAGCACGGCCAGAAAATCCAGGAAAAGGCCGAGGCCGCGGGCATCACCCCGCAGCAGCATGTGGACAACGTCGCGGGCCAGGTGAAGGACATCTGGGACCTGATGAACACCACCTACGACAAGTTCGTACGCACGACTGACCCCATGCATGAGAAAAAGGTACAGAAAATCTTCAAAAAGCTGTATGATCAGGGCGATATCTATAAGGGTGCGTACAAGGGCAAGTACTGCAAGCCCTGCGAGTCGTTCTGGACCGAGTCGCAACTCAAGGACGGATGCTGTCCGGACTGCGGCCGGCCGGTGGTGGACGCGGAGGAGGAAGCCTACTTCTTCCGCATGAGCAAGTACGCCGACCGCCTGATGAAGCATATTGAAGACCACCCCGAGTTCATACAGCCGGAGAGCCGCAAGAACGAGATGGTCAACAACTTCTTAAAGCCCGGCCTACAAGACCTGTGCGTGTCCCGCACCTCGTTCTCCTGGGGGATTCCGGTGGACTTTGACCCAGGGCATGTGGTTTATGTCTGGCTGGACGCGCTGACCAACTATATCACTTTCTGCGGCTACGATCCTGATGGGAACCACGATGAGCACTATAAGCGCTTCTGGCCCGCGGACGTGCATTTGATCGGTAAGGACATCATCCGTTTCCACACCATCTACTGGCCGATCTTCCTGATGGCGCTGGGCGAGGAACTGCCGAAGCAGGTGTTCGGCCACCCGTGGCTGCTCGTGGGTGAGGGCAAGATGTCGAAGTCACTCGGCAATGTGATCTACGCGGACGATCTGGTGCGCCTGTTCGGTGTGGACGCGGTGCGCTACTATGTGCTGCACGAGATGCCGTTCGCCAACGACGGCGTGATCTCCTATGAGCTGATTTGCGAGCGCATCAACTCCGACCTTGCCAACGTGCTGGGCAACTTGGTCAACCGGACAATCGCCATGACCAAGAAGTATTTCGGTGGCGTTATCCCCGCCCCGATTGCGGCGGAGCCGGTGGACGACGAGCTGAAAACGGTCGCGCTCGGCCTGCCCGCGGCACTCGAAAAGCGCATGGCCGACCTGCACGTCGCTGACGCGATCGACGAGGTGTTCACGCTTCTGCGCCGCTCGAACAAATATATTGATGAAACCATGCCCTGGGCGCTGGCCAAGGACGAGGCCAAGCGCGACCGCCTGGGTACGGTGCTGTATAACCTGCTGGAGTCCATCCGCTTTGCGGCGACCATGCTGCGCCCCTACCTGCCCGAAACGGCGGACAAGATCTTTGCGCAGTTGAACACCGCGGACAATGGTGTGGAGAGCCTTGCTTCGTTTGGCGGCATACAGGCGGGCGCGCAGGTGGGCGAGGCGTCCATCCTGTTCGAGCGCATCGACATCCCGAAAAAGCTCGCGGAGATCGAGGCGGAGAAGCAGGCCGCGCAGACGGCGGAGCAGCCGGTGGTCACTTTCCTGCCGGATATCCCGTTCGACGACTTCTGCAAGGTGGATATGACCGTGTGCAAGGTGCTCGCGTGCGAGAACGTCAAGAAGAGTGAGAAGCTCTTAAAATTCCAACTCGACGACGGATCGGGTACGCCGCGCCAGATCCTGTCCGGCATCGCCAAGTATTACAAGGCCGAGGAATTGGTAGGCAAGACGGTCGTTGCGGTCACCAACCTGCCGCCGCGCAAGATGATGGGGCAGGAGTCATGCGGCATGCTGCTCTCCGCGGAGAAGGACGGCAAGCTCGATCTGCTCATGCTGGATGATGGTATTGAAGCGGGTGCAAAGCTCTGCTGACAGAGTATAGTGGGCTTCACAAGCCCACTATATGCGAAAGGCGGTTCCAGTAGAAACCGCCTTTCGATACCCGAATGACGCCGCCTAAGGCGGCTGGGTCGGGGCATCCAAACACCCGGCATAGCGGGGGAGGGATGCGCGCTGCGGCGCGGTGGAACGGCGGTTCAGAGAGCCGCCGTTTTGCTGTTTGGAGGCGGGGATTGCAGGCGGCGCGAAGCTGTGCTACAATAAAAGAGCGAAGGGCTGCGGCTGGCGCCGCGGCTCGCTTTTTATGGGTGGGGGTCTGGATGATGTATCAAGACGAATACGTTTCGCTGTACAGGGGCGGCGGCTTTTGGATCAACAATGCGGAATGTAAGCATCGGAAAATTATCGACCGGTATGCGGCGCAGAGGTGGCGGTATGCCGGCTGTTTGCCGATAAAGCTTTCCGGCGATAGTGGCCTGATGAAAGAGGCCGATCTGGTGCTTGGAAGGCCTGTGGAGGATGAAAAATGAACGCGGCAAACATTCCGATGGCAGTCATCCTGTGCTTCTGCGCGGCGGTATTTGCTGTCGGCGGCTGCTGGGCGGCCATACGGCGCGACTCGATGCACTTCTGAGCGGGCAGCACGGTCAAACCGGAGGAAATCCGCGATATCCCAGCTTATAACCGCGTCTGTGCGCGGCTGTGGAGGGGGTACGGTGCGGGCTGGACGCTTTGATCGGCATTTACAGATATATCTACAAAAAATACAAGCGATAAGGATGAACCCATGCGAAAGAAATACCTCTTTTTTGATATTGACGGCACGCTGGCGACCGGCCTGACGACCGTGATGCCGGAAAGCGGGGCGCGCTGCCTGGAGCGGCTACGCGCGAACGGCCATTTTACCGCGATCGCAACCGGCCGGCTGCAGGCTTCCGCCGCCGTGGTCGCACAGCGGTACGGCTTTACGCATATCGTGGCCGACGGTGGTTACAGCCTGACGCTGGACGGAGAGGTCATTGAAATGCAGAGCCTGCCCGTGACGGATTGCGTCGCCCTGCTGGACCGGCTGGAGCGGCAGCGCGTCCCCTGGGCGGTAACGCTCGAAAACGAGCGGGTCTGCCTTACGGCGGATGAGCGGTATCTGGCTGTCGCGCCAAGCAATTATTTTCCGGTCACGGTCGATCCGGCCTTTGATTACCGCGGGATGGACAAGCTGTATAAGGTATATATCGCCTGCACGCCGGAAAACCAAGGGGAGATCGACCTCGGCGGCCTGCCGACGGTCCGCTACAACCAGGATGTGCTGTTTATCGAGCCGGTCTGCAAGCAGCGCGGCATCCGGCGCATGCTGGACGTGCTGGGCGTGCCGGATGAGGACGTCGCAGTCTTCGGAGACGGTACGAACGATGTTTGTATGTTCGGGCAGGGCTGGCTTTCGGTGGCGATGGGGAACGCCTGCGCGGCGCTGAAAGAAAAGGCGGATTACATTACGACATCGGTTGACCAGGACGGACTGTGGAATGCCTGCCGGCATTTCGGCTGGATATGAGGAGGAAAGTAAAACGATGCTGTTTGATACCCATGCGCATTATGATGACGAGCGCTTTGACGAGGACAGGGATGCGCTGCTGCCGGCCATGACGGAAAACGGTGTAGGGCTGATCCTCAACCCGGGCTGTGATTTGGAGAGCTCTCGCAAGGCGGTCGGCTATGCACAAAAATACCCTTTTATATACGCTGCCGTGGGGATACATCCTGAAAATATTGACGAAAATTGGAATAACGACCTTGCGGTCATCAAAGAACTGGCGCAGACGGAGCCGAAGGTGCGTGCGATTGGCGAGATCGGGCTGGATTATTACTGGGAAAAGGACGAGCGGGCGCGCGCGCGGCAGCAGGTGGTGTTTGCGCGGCAGATGGAGCTTGCGCGCGCGCTGGGCAAGCCGGTTATCGTGCATGACCGCGATGCGCACGGCGACTGCATGGAGATCGCGCGCCAGTATGCCGGCGTCACAGGTGTGTACCATTGCTTCGCGGGCAGCGTGGAGATGGCGCGAGAGCTGCTCAAGCTGGGATACTATCTGTCATTCACCGGTGTGATCACGTTCAAAAACGCGCGCAAGGCATTGGAGATTATCAGGGAGACACCGCTCGACCGGCTGATGATTGAAACGGACGCCCCCTATATGGCGCCCGAACCGTATCGCGGACGCCGCAATTCGTCGCTATATGTACACCGTATGGCGGAAACGATTGCGCAGGTCAAAGGGATGGAAGCGGAAGCGGTCGAAAGGATCACAACAGAAAACGGCAAAAGATTGTTTGGGATTGCGTGACGAAAAATTTGCATTTTTTCTTGACAGGGAAAGTGTATTTGTGTATAATATATTTCGTCGTCAGAACAAAGCGGACGACCTTTTGGGGGCGTAGCTCAGCTGGGAGAGCGCCACACTGGCAGTGTGGAGGTCATGAGTTCGATCCTCACCGTCTCCACCAGAAGCCGCACTTTTTCATTCCGAAAAAGTGCGGCTTTTCTTTTTTCGGAAGCCGGACCCCTACAAGGCGCCATGTGCTGCCCGGCAAGGCGGGGAAAGGGGATTTTTCCGTTCTTCATGTAAAATCCATAAAGCCCTGTTATACTACCGGATGAGGGGGGACTTGGATGAAACGCATATTGATTGTGGAGGACGACCTGGATATTCAGGAGCTACTGGACGCCTACCTGCGGGATGCGGGCTATGACACGGTACTGGCGTCGGACGGGGTGGAGGCGCTCGACCGCTTCCATGAAGCGCCGTTCGATCTGGCGCTGCTCGATGTGATGCTGCCCAAGATCGATGGGTTCGGCGTGTGCGAGCTGATCCGGCGGGAATCGCGCCTGCCAGTCATCATGCTGACCGCGCTCGACGGGGAGGCCGAGCAGCTCCGCGGTTTCGACCTGGAAATAGACGATTATATTGTAAAGCCGTTTTCCATGCCCATCCTGCTGCGCAAGGTGGCGGCGGTGCTGCGCCGCGTGGGAGGCGGGATCGGCGTTTCGCATGTGATACGTTACCGCGGGCTGACGCTCGATCCGGACATGATGGAGGCGCGGCTGGAGGGCCGCCCGCTGGAGCTGACTGCGCGTGAGTTCGAGCTGCTCCGCGCCTTTATATCCAGCCCAGGGCGGGTGTTCACGCGCGAGGTGCTGCTGGCCAAGATATGGGGCTATGATTTCTTTGGGGACGAGCGCGTGGTGGACAGCCATATCAAAAACCTGCGCCGCAAGCTCGGCGTGGATTATATTGAGACTGTGAGAGGGGTGGGCTACCGTGCTGCGAAAGAAAATCCGTGAAAGCCTGACCGCGCGTATCTTCCTGATGACTTTCGCCCTGCTGCTGGGCGCGGGCGCGATCACTTTCGGCTGCATCGCCTGGGCGACGCCGATCACCTATACGGCGGTCATAAGCAGCGCGATAGAGGAACAGATGAACGAATTGGTCGACCGGCTGGCGCAAACAGAGCGTGAGGACTGCGGGCCGCTGCTTGATGAATTTATCCGCAGCGCGGGCGCGGAAGCCATGCTGCTGGGTGCGGATGGCAAGGTGGTGGACACCGGCTCGCAGCTTGCGGTCTATTCGCTGTATGAAAACGACAATGTGGTGGTTGTGGCCGCGGAGGATAGCGGAAAAAGCGACGGTATAGCGTTTGGGATGGCGGACAGCATGTGGGAGGACAGCGTGCTGTCAATCACCGGAACGGCAACCAGCGCCCTGACTGCGGAGGTCACCTTCCTGCACGACGCCACCTCCTACGAGCTGTACGTCCAGCCGTATGCGCAGCCGGAGAATCAGGCGGTGCAGGCACTGCTGCGCGCCGCGCCATGGCTGCTGCTCGCAATGCTGGTGTTTTCGGCGGGCTGCGCGCTGCTGTATTCTCGCTACATCACGCGGCCGATCATCCGGCTGAGCGGCATCGCGCGCCGCATGGAACATCTGGATTTCGACTGGCAGTGCGAGGAAAAACGCCGCGACGAGATCGGCGTGCTGGGCCGCAGCCTGGACGGCATGGCGCAAAAGCTGAAGGAGGCCCTGACCGGCCTGCAGGCTGCGAATGAGGCGCTCCGCAGCGATATGGAGCGCGAGCGGAAGCTGGAACGGCAGCGACTGGCGTTTTTTTCCGCCGCGTCGCATGAGCTGAAAACGCCGGTTACGATCCTCAAGGGACAGTTGACCGGCATGCTGGACGGGGTTTCCGTATATCGGGACCGTGACAAATATCTCGCGCGGTCGCTTGCGGTGACCGCGCGTATGGAAGAGCTGATACGCGAGATCCTGACCGTTTCGCGGCTGGAATCGGACGGCGAGCCGGTAAAAATGGAGCGTCTCGACCTGTCCGAGCTGGTGCAGGAGCAGTTGGAGCAGGATGAAGCGCTGTTCGAGCAGCGCGGCCTGCGCTTTCGGGTGTCCCTGTCGGATGGGGTGACGGTGCTGGGGGAGCGCGCCCTGCTGGGCAGGGCGGTAGAAAACCTGCTGTCTAACGCCGCGCATTATTCGCCCGCGGGAGCCGAGGTCCGCGTCAGCACCCGACTACGGGCCGGCCGGCCGGTGCTGACGGTCGAAAATACCCGCGCGCACCTGTCGGAAGGGGATATCCCGCATCTGTTTGAAGCGTTTTACCGCGCCGAGCAGTCCCGCAACCGCCGGACGGGCGGTAGCGGGTTGGGGTTGTATCTGGTGCGTATGATTTTGCAGCGGTGCCATGCCGTTTGCACGGCCTGCAACACGCCGGAGGGGGTATCCTTTACCATTACGTTCCCGCCGCTCGATTGAGCGGCGGGCTTCTTCATATAAAACACACATTCGCTTCAAACTGGTTCCATGCGGCGCGTATATACTGGGCGTCAGAAATCGCAAGAAAGGACGCTGACATATGAAAATCAGTATCAACAGCCTGTCCATGACCTATCCCAACGGCAAGCAGGCGCTGCAGGACATCTCCCTTGAACTGGAAAGTCCCAGCCTGGTCGGCCTGCTGGGGCCGAACGGCGCGGGAAAATCCACCCTCATGAAGCTGCTCGTGGCAGGGCTGACCGAATCGGCAGGGACGATTCTGGCCGACGGCGCGCCGCTGCGGAAAAACGAAACCGCCTATAAGCGGCGACTGGGCTATCTGCCGCAGAGCTTCGGCCTGTATGACGAACTGACGGTCGAACGGTTTCTGGAGTACATGGCCGCCCTCAAGGGACTGCACGACCAGAAAAAGGCGGTGCAGGCCGTGCTGTCGGATGTCAATTTGGAGGAAAAACGGCGCGCGCGGATACGCACGCTGTCCGGCGGGCAGCGGCAGCGGGTCGGCATCGCGCAGGCCCTGCTGGGGGAGCCGCGGTTCCTGATCTTTGACGAGCCGACCGTCGGGCTGGATCCGGAGGAGCGCATCCATTTCCGCAACCTGTTTTCGCGCGCGGCGCAGGATAAGCTGGTGCTGCTGTCCACTCATATCATCGAGGATGTGCAGTCCGTATGCAACCGGCTTATCGTCATCCATCATGGCCGTATTCGCTTTTCGGGTACGCCGCAGGAGCTGATCCGCATGACGCGGGGACATGTCTGCACCTTTTCCGAACGGCCGGAGGAGGACGCGGCGCTGCATATCACCGCGCGCGTCAATACCGCGGACGGGGTCCAGTGCCGCGCGGTGGCGCGCACGCTGCCCGCCTACGCCCAGCCGGCTGAGCCGACGCTGGAGGACGCCTACCTCTACCTGATCGAGGAGGCGGAAACATGAGCCTGCGTGCATTGTTCCGCGTTGAGCTGGGTCGGCTGTTGTGCGGGCGGTTGACTTGGCTGGCGGTCGCGGCGACCCTGCTGGGGCCGCTGGCGGGATACGGGCTGTACCGACCGGCGTATGGGGATTCCATGGCGTCCCTGTATCTGGCCAACCCCATGCTGACCGGCGGGCTGATCGGGGCGGCGGCTTTCGCGCTGCTGATGCTGGCGAGCCTGGAAAAGCCGCGCCGCAGCCGGATCGCCGCAATCACCGACGCGGCGCTGTCACCGCTCCGGCTCGCAGCCGTGCGGCTGTTCTCCGTGCTGGCTATGGCCGTGTTGACCGTGCTGGCAACCGGCCTGCTGTACCTGCCCTATACCTGGTACAAGCTCGACATTGTCTTTTCCCTGGGGGATTACTGGCTCGCGACTGCGCTGATCCTGCTGTCCGGTCCGGTCATGGGAACGCTGCTGGCGGCGGCGGTCGATCAGTTCGCGTACCGGCTGGATATCAGCCTGGCTGTTGTGCTGGCATGCATCGTTTTCTCACAGGGCGCGTGGTGCAGCCGCTTTTTCCTCGCCCAGTGGTGCGTGCCGCTTGTTACCGCCTTGTCGGATGCGTTCGGCAGCGCGGTGATTTGGCGCACCGCACTGTACAGCCGTATCGTCTGGCTGTGTCTGCTGACCAGCCTGTACTTGCTGTCGCTGCTGGGGGTGCGGCAATATGGCCGCGGGCTGATAGGATCGTTTGCACGCCATCTGCGGTTTGCCGCCCTGCCGCTGCTGGCGGCCACGTTGGCGGCCGGAGGCGGCATCCTGTGGGCGCGGCAGCCGTTTATCGACCACAGCCCGGCGGATTGGATGAGCTACCAGCCGGAGGACCGCAGCAACACGGCTCTGACGTTGGCCGGCACGGAGATCGAAGCGCGTATTGAAAGCTACCTGCTGGGTACGCTGTCCGGCACAGCCTCCTATCGGATTACCAATACGTCGGGGGAGTCGCAGGAGCTGTATTTCGAGCTGGATTCCGGCTATCGGGTGCGGGAGGTCACGGCCAATGGCAACCCTGTGGAATGGGAGGATATGTGCAACGATTATATCGCCGCGCGCGAGGTGCGCTGTGTACTCCCCGCAGAGGAACAGATCACGCTGGTCGTGGAGTACGGCGGCATGCCGAAAATGTGGAACGCACAGGAAGAACTGATGAGCAGCGCCGGATTCATCAGCGGAAAAGGGATCGAGCTGTTCGGGTCGCATCTCGCCCCGTCCCTGCTCCTGCAGCTGGCGGGGGAGGAAACGCCGGTCACGCTGGATATCGCGCTGCGGGATTCGATGACGCTGGTGTCCTCCGGAACGACGCGCAGGGGGGCGCCGAATGGCGACGGGACGACCAACTGGCATGCCGAGGACGCAGGCGCAGGCGAACTACGCGTTTTCGCGGGCGACTATATGTGCCGGACGCTGGAGGGCGGCGGCTTCCCAATCGAATTCTGGTACAGCGCTAAATACGAGCCGCGCCTTGCGGGCGAGGGGATTGACATCATGCAGGAGGCGATTGACTATTGCACCGAACACTATGGCCCGCGTACCTTTACGCAGGACAAGCCGTTCAAGATTGTGCAGAGCACGGTGTTCCAGTTTGGCGGGAGCGCGAGTGGGAACATCAGCCAAATGGGGGAGAGCTATTTCAGCGATCAAAACCTGGCCTCTCCGGACAAGGGCGCGGACAGCGCCGAGGTGCTGGCGCATGAGATCATCCATCAGTGGTGGGGGCTGGGCGTTTCCCTGGCCGATATGGAGGACGCGAACTGGACGGACGAGGGCATGACGACCTACTCGACCTACCGGCTGATGGCTGAACTGAAAGGAGAGGAGTATGCCCGCGCAAATTATGTCGAAAAGTGGGAGCGCACCACGTCGCAGAACGCGCAGTCGTTTTATATGCGGCATCCGGAATATCTGGCGATCCTGCCTGAAGCATATGCGGCAGAGGTAAAGGCTGCAGCCGATTCGGTCAACTGGTACGACGGCACGGCGCTGATGATCTACCGCGCGGAGCAGAAGATCGGGCGGGAAAGGCTGGACGCGGCGCTGGCGCGGCTGTATACGCAGGGGGGCGGCGAGTTGCCGCCGTATATCACGCTGGGCGATTTTCTGAACGCCTGCGACTTGGAGGAAGGAGAGATCGGACGTGCGTAAGGTGTTTGTGTGCGAGCTGCGCCGGCTCCTGCTGAATAAATTTTTCTTCGGCATATTGGCGGCGGTGCTTCTCTACGGCTGGCTGCTACTTTCCGGAGAGGTGATACTGGGCGTTGCGTACACCGCGCCGTTCTCGCCGTGGAGCTTTGGATATTATCTGGCGCGGCTGCTGCCCCTTTTGTGGGTGGGTACGCTGTTTTTCCTGACCTTCTTCACCTCGGAGGGCGAACGGCGGACCGCGGTGCTGACCGGCGCGACTGCGGTGGACCCGCGCCGCTTTGCGGGCGTGCGCTGCATGGCGCTGCTGCTAGGGATGCTTCTGCTGCTTGGCGCCGCCGTGCTGCTGGCCGCGGTATTCTTTGCCTATACGCTGCACTGGCACGATTGGGGGAGCCTGCTGCTTCCTCTGCTGGCAGTCGCGGTGCCGCCGCTTGTGTTTGCGGCGGGGAGCGGTTGGCTGCTGGGCGGCGCATGCCCGTGGCTGGTATACGGGTGGATGCCCGCGCCGTTTATCCTGTCCGCGCTGCCGCTGCCCGAGGCGCTCGGCCTGTGGAACGGCACGCTGCTGCGGAGCTATCCGCTCACCCTGCCGGCTGACCCGCCTTTCACGCTGCCGGCCGCGGTGTGGGTGGCGCAGGGGCTTTTGCTGCTGGCCGGAATCCTGCTGCTGGGCATGCGGATTTTCCGGCGCGGCAGACTCGCATGAATACGGAAAGCCCGCACTCCATTCGGAGTGCGGGCTTTCCGCTTTGTTAGGATAGGGGAGGTATCAAAATGATGAGGAAAACGGCAAATGCCGTTGCTATGGGTAAGGTTTAGCGCTGGATGCGGCCGGAGCCGTCGCCGCCGGCGAGCTTCTCGACTTCGGCGACCGTAACCATGTTGTAGTCGCCCTCGATGGTGTGCTTGAGCGCGGAAGCCGCGACAGCAAACTCCACCGCGTCCTGGGTGGACTTCCCGTTCAGCAGCGCGTAGATCAGGCCACCGCCGAAGCTGTCGCCGCCGCCGACGCGGTCGATGATGCGCAGCTCATACTTCTTGGAGAAGCAGTACTCGCCGGTCTTCGCGTCGAACAGCATCGCGCTCCAGCCGTTGTCGGAAGCGGAGTGGGACTCGCGCAGGGTGATGGCAACCTTTTCAAAACCGAACTTGTCCGCCAGCTGCTTGGCGACAGACTTGTAGCCCTCGTGGTTGATCTCACCCGCGTAGATATCGGTGGATTCAGCCTCAATACCGAACACGTCCTTGGCATCCTCCTCGTTGGAGATGCACACGTCCACATACTGGCACAGATCGGTCATGGCCTCGCGCGCCTGCTCGCGGGTCCAGAGCTTGCCTCGGTAGTTCAGGTCGCAGGAGATCTTGACGCCGTGCGCCTTGGCCGCCTGGCAGGCCTCGCGGCAGATATCGACAACATTCGGGCCGAGCGCCGGAGTGATGCCGGTGAAGTGGAACCAGTCCACGCCCTCAAAGATTTTGTTCCAGTCAAAATCAGCGGTGGTCGCTTCCTGGATCGCGGAATGCGCGCGGTCGTAGATGCAGACCGAGCCGCGCTGGGAAGCGCCCTTCTCGTTGAAGTAGATGCCGACACGGTCGCCGCCGCGGACGATCTTGCTGGTATCCACACCGTAGCGGCGCAGGGAGTTGACCGCGCACTGGCCGATGGTGTGCGCCGGCAGTTTGGTGACGAACGCGGCGTCCATGCCGTAGTTCGCCAGCGAAACAGCAACGTTGGCCTCGCCGCCGCCAAAGGTGAATTCGAGATGGTCAGCCTGTACGAAGCGTTCGTAATTGTACGGCTGCAGACGGATCATAAGCTCGCCAAAGGTTACGATTTTCATGATTTTCCCTCCGTAAAGATAGGTTGTGATTATTTCTTGCCGACCAGGTGTACGGCGAAGCCGCAGATTTCGTCGGTCAGGTAAATTGCGTTGAGCGTGCCATCAGCCTTGAACTTGGCGGTCGCGTCGTCGAATGTAAAGCCGCGCCCCTCCAGATCCGCTTTGGCGGCGGCGACGTCCGGCGTCCCGATGGCGATGTGTCCGTTCCGGCCCTTATAGGGCTCCTTCATCACCTCGATGCCTGTTCCGGCGAAGACCGAGCTGTTGCCCGGCTTTACCGCAAAGCCAAACAGGGCGGAAAACATTTCAGCGGTCTTGAGGGCTTCCTGCTCATTCGCGGCGTTGATGCCGATGTGCGCCAGAGAATACTCAGCCATTGCGCGCCTCTTTCACGATCTCGACCGACTTCTTGCACAGGTCGGTGATCTCATCCCACTTGCCGCCCTCGATCAGGTCGGCGGTGACCATGTAGGAGCCGCCGCAGGCAGCGATGACAGGATTTTTGGCATAGTCCGCCAGGTTCTTCAGCGAGATGCCGCCGGTCGGCATAACCTTGAACATCGGGAACGGGGCGCTCATAGCCTTGATCTTGGCGATGCCGCCGGACTGCTCGGCGGGGAAGAACTTGAGGACCTCGAGGCCGAACTTATAGGCGGTGTGATAATCGGTCGGGGTGGTGCAACCGGGGAAGATCTGCACGCCGACTTTCTTGCAGTAGGCGACGATTTCGGGATCCATGCCAGGGGTGACGATGAACTGCGCGCCAGCGGCCATCGCCTCGTCTACCTGGTCGGTGGTCAGGACAGTACCCGCGCCCACGAGCATTTCCGGATAGGCGTCGTGCATGGCCTTGATGGCCTTGGCGGCGCCCGCCGCACGGAACGTGACCTCGGCAACCGGTACGCCGCCGTCGATCAGCGCCTTTGCCAGCGGAACCGCGTCACGGTCAGGGTTGTTGAGCTTGATTACCGGTACGACACCGATGGACTGGACCTTTTTCTCGATTTCATTCATTGCGATCATCCTCCGTGTTTCATATTGTGGAATATTGTTTCACGAATTCACTTGCTGATTTAATTATATTACTTTACCGTCAGATTGCAAGAGTTTTCTGCTAACAATCTGTGCAAAGTTTCTCTTGTGTTTTTGTGTAAAATCTATTAAAATGAAACAAGGTTTTATAATGCGGAACAAAAGGGAGGAAATTCCATGGCAGAATCCTCGTCGGTCCAGTCGTTGGAGCGGGCGTTTGACCTGCTGGAAAAGCTGTGCCGCAGCCGGAACGGCATGACGATCGGCACGCTGTCGGCGGAAACCGGCCTGCATAAAAGCACGGTACACCGGCTGCTGGCAACGATGTGTACGCGTGGCTATGTGCAGCGGGACGCGGAAACCAGCGTTTATCGCGCGGGCATGCGCCTGTGCGAGCTGAGCAGCTATATTGTGGAGAACATGGATGTGATCGAGCGCGCCCGCGCGCCGTTGGAGCGTCTGGGGCATGAAACTGGAGAGACTGTCCACCTGGTCCTACAGGAAGAGCGCGATATTGTTTATATTCATAAGGTAGAAAGCGTGAGCGGCGCGATCCGCATGTTTTCGCGTATCGGCATGCGCCGCCCGCTGTACTGCACGGGCGTGGGCAAGGCCATCCTGGCCACCTGGCCGGACGAGGAAGCGCGCGCGCTCTGGCGCGCCAGCGACGTCCGTCCGTGGACACCCTATACGATCGTGGATGAAGCCGCGTTTTTTCAGGAGCTGGCGCAGGTCCGGCGGCTGGGCTACGCGATGGATAACGAAGAAAACGAGCTGGGCGTGCGCTGCATCGCGGCGGCGATTCCGGATTATCGGGGGCGCGCCTCGTATGCGATCTCGGTTTCCGCGCCGCTGACGCGCATGTCGGACGAGCGCATCGCCGCGCTGCGTGTGCCGCTGCTTGAAACGCGGGACGAGATCGCGGAGGCGATCGGCGGCGGCATGTACGGAAAGCGGTAATCGCGGAAAGGGAGAAGGTAAGATGCCACAGGTACTCACGCTGCCGCACGGCAAGCTGACCCGCTATGCCGCCGCGCAGCACGGTCCCAAGCCCGCGCTCATTTTGTGTCCGGGCGGCGGGTACGAATTCTGCTCGATTCGGGAGGGCGCGCCTGCAGCGCGCGCCTTTGCGCGGGACGGCGTCGAGTCGTTCGTGCTAGAATACGACTGTGCGCCCGTGCCGCTGGACACGATGCCGCTGCATACGCTGGCCGCGGCGGTCGCGTGGGTGCGGCGGAATGCCGCGCAACTCAGGATCGCTCCAGACCGCATCGCGGTCGGGGGCTTTTCCGCGGGCGCGCACCTGGCGGGGATGCTGGCGGCGGTCTGGCACCGGCCGGAATGGTTTGAGCCCGATACCGACCTGCAGTGCCACCGGCCGAACGCGGCGGTGCTGTGCTATCCGGTGGTGACGGCGGGGGAATACGGCCATCGCGGCAGCTTTGCTCGTCTGGCCGGCACGGATCCGGAAAAACAGCGTGCGTTTTCGCTGGAAATGCTGGTGGACGCGCGAACGCCGCCGGTGTTCCTGTGGCACACGCTGGAGGATCAGACCGCACGGGTCGAGAACACGCTGCTGCTCGAAGCGGCGCTGCGGAAAGCGGGTGTGCCACATGAGGTACACCTGTTCCCGCATGGCGTGCATGGGCTGGCGCTGGCGGATTTGGAAACCTGTGACCCGGCAAGAGGGCGCCGGCCGGATCGGCATGTGAACCGCTGGCAGGCGCTCTGCGCGGAATGGATAAAGGAGCTGTAAAACATGGAAATACGGCATGCGGCGCCGGCCGACCTGCCCGACCTGCTCGCGCTGTTCGACGCGGCGCGTCGGTTTATGGCGCAAAACGGCAACCCGCATCAATGGGGCAGACGCTTCCCCACGAAAGAGATGCTCGAAGCGGATATCAGCGCGCAGCGCAGCTACATCTGCGAGGACGAGGGGCGGCTCGCGGCGGCGTTCTGCTTTACCACGGAGGAGGAGCCGACCTATCGGGTGATTCGGGAGGGCGCCTGGCTGGACGACGCCCCCTACGGCGTGGTACACCGGATTGCGGCGGCGGAGCACGGGCGCGGTGCGGCGGCGTTCTGCCTGGAATGGTGCCTGGCGCGGTGCGGCAACATCCGTATCGACACCCACCGCGACAACCAGCCTATGCAGCGCCTGCTGGCGCGGCTGGGATACACGTTCTGCGGCCTGATCGACCTGAAAAACGGGCGCGGCGAGCGATTGGCCTATCAGAAACGGAGTCGATAAAAAAATCCTGTCTTTTATAGACAGGATTTTTCTTCGATATAAATAAAATTAAAGATTGACTTTTATAAAATTAAATATTATACTAAGGCCACAGGAAAGGAAGTGATGGCGTGGCGATCGAGGTCGTACCGGAGTGGATGGCGCAGCTTGACGATGAGGACGTCTCTTTCATCAAAAAATTTATTTTGGCCTCGGGCTCGCTCAAAGAGGTCGCGGGCGTGTATGGCGTGACCTATCCGACCGTGCGCCTGCGGCTTGACCGGCTGATCCAGAAAATCGAGATCGGCGAGCGCGAAGGGGAGGAGCCGTATATCGCGCTCATCAAACGGCTGGCGGTCAACGACAAGCTGGATTTCGACACGGCGAAAATCCTGATTAACGAGTATAAGAAGCAAAAGAACGAGGAGGGGTAGCATGATAAATCCAATTAAGTTGGTTTTCTGTTTGGCGCTGTTCGCGGCGGTCTGCGCGTTGGAGGTGTTTCTGTCCAAGCGGCGGGCGTGGTGGCCCGGGCTGGTGCTGCCCCTGTGTCTGCTGCCGCCTGTACTGTTTGTCCTGCCGAACGTGGTGCTGAACGCGCTCGGTGTGGCGGAAAATTCGCTGCAAAAGGTGCTGTCGCTGCTCATGGGGCTGCTCTTTTTCGCGCCGGCGCTCGTTTTGCTGGCGATTTACTGGCACTGCCGCCGCAGCGGGAAACACCGCGAGCAGGTGGAAAAGATAAAGATACAGGATTTGTAAGGGGGAATCGTTTTGGCGGGAATAATGACAATGTCAATCGTGGTGACCGTGCTGAACACGCTGGTGCTGGTGGCGGTGCTGGCGGGCGTGATCGTGCTTGAGGTCTGGCTGTCGCGCCGCAAAAGCCGGTGGCCGGGGCTGATTATGCCTGCTCTGTCGCTTATGCTGTCGCTGCTGCTGGTGCTGGGCGGCGTGGTGTTTACCTCCATAGGCGGCGCGGCGAGCGGGCTGCAGGTGGTCGATGAAGAGACCGGCGAGGTACTCTATGAGGAGCGGCGGGTGGAACAAACGTCGGACTGGACACTGGGCGATACCGTGCAGGTCGGGATTATCCTGCTGGTAAGCAACATCCCAACCTTCGTGCTGTTGGGGGCGTATTATATCGGGCGGGAAAAGCTCCGGCGGGAAAGGCTGCTGGAAAAGATGAACATACAGGATCTGTAAAACAGAAAAACGCCGTTCCAGACAGACGCATCCGGACGGCGTTTTCAGTTATAAGCAAACAGCTTGCGGCAGGCAAGGGATATATAGCCGCCAAGCGCAGCGGCCATCTCTCTGGAAGCAACGGCTTTGTCCGCCAGCGTCACGATCCATGCGATCCGCGTGCGCGGCATGGCCGCGAGCGGGAACATGTGCCGCGCGATTGCCTCGCATTCGCGCTCGGTCAGGCCGAACGTATGCTTCGCGCGGTCGGCCGCGATATGGCCGTGTACAAACGCGTGCATGCGCATCACACGCCGCAGGCCGGAATACCGGCGCAGGTAACGGCGAAAACGCTCGCCGTGCCAGTCGTAACCGAAGAAATCGTGCAGCAACGCCGCGCGGATTACAGAGGCGGTTTCGTCCCCGGACAGACGCATCCGGCGGGCGATGGCATACGCCGCCTGAGCCACGGCGACCGAATGGTCGTACACGGAATTTTCCGCGCCGTGGTGCTGGAACTGCAGAAGCTGCAGATAGCGGGGATGCTTCAGGATATCCCCTCCAAGCCGCTGTATCTCACTCTCCATGGGACTCACCCCTTTCCGGTTTTCTGTCTTTATTATATGCCGCAGAATGCACAAAAACAAGAGGGCGTTTGTTACATTTTTGTGACGTTTATTCGGACAAGCCTGATAAAAGCCGGCGGCATACCCGCCGGTGGAGCAGTACCGCCGCGGCAAGGCCGCAGGCCTCCGCAAGCGGGAACGCCAGCCAGAGGGCCGAAAGGCTGACGTGCGAGAGCAGCACGGCGGCGGGCAGGAGGAGGACAAGCTGACGCAGCAACGCCACGATAAGCGACTCGCTCCCGCGGCCCAATCCCTGCATGCAGCCGGACAGGATGACGGAAACGCCGGCAAGGCAGAACGAAGCGGAGATGATGCGGATGGCGGGGACGCCGAGGGCGAGCATGGCATCCGAGGCGTCGAACAGCCGCAGAAGCGGTACGGGCAGAGCTTCGAACAGCAGCGTACCCGCCGCCATGATGCCGAGCGCGAGCAGCAGCGCATATCGGGTGATCCGCTCGATGCGGCGGCGGTTTTTCGCACCATAGTTGAAGCCAATCATGGGGATGAGCGCGTTGTTGAGACCGTAGACCGGCATGAACAGGAAGTTCTGCAGCTTGTAGTACACGCCGTAAAAGCCGACCGCGGTCTGGGAGAACGGCATCAGGATGCGGTTGAGGCCGACCGTGAGCACGCTCAGCAGGGATTGCTGCAAGGCAGCGGGCAGGCCGATGCGCACGATCTCCGCAAGGATGCGGACATCCGGCCGGAAGCCTCGTACATGGATGCGGACATCCCGATTGAAGCGCACATTGATGAAAAAACCGATTGACATGGCGGTGATCTGGGAGAGGACGGTCGCGAGCGCCGCGCCCGTGGTACCGAGCGCGGGACAGCCGAACAGCCCGAAAATCAGGATCGGGTCGAGGACGCAGTTGAGCAGCGCGCCGATGAGCTGCGTGACCATGTGGTAGACCGTGTTGCCGGTCGCCTGCATGAGCCGTTCCGCGACAAACAGCAGGAAAACGCCGCAGGACGCGGTAGTCACCACCGTCACATAGCCGGCGCCCATATCGACGACAGCGGGTACATCGGTGAACAGCGCGATAAAGTCGCGCCCGAACAGCAGCCCCAGCACAGCGAACACCAGCCAGAAGCAAATGGAAAGAAAAATGCCGTTGACCGCGACCGCGTCCGCTTCCGCCTGCTTTTTCTGTCCCAGCCGGCGCGACAGCAGCGCGTTGACGCCCACGCCCGCGCCGGTCGCAACCGCGATCATTAAAAGCTGCACCGGAAACGCAAGGGAAACGGCGGTCAGGGCGTCCTCACTGATGCGCGCGACAAAAGCGCTGTCCACAATGTTGTACAGCGCCTGCACGAGCATGGACAGCATGATCGGAAACGACATGGTAACGATCAGCCGCCCTTCGGGCATGGTCCCCATTTTATTTTCACCGGCCATATGCTTCACCCCGTTTTTACTATTATAACAGATAAACCGGCAAAGAAAAAGCCGCAGCTTTAAACTGCGGCTCTGTTCGGCTCACAGGCCGACCGGCGTGTCCATAATCATCTGGCGGTAGGCCAGCTCCTCGAAGCCGAGCATCCGGTACAGCGCGGCGGCGCGCACATTGCTTTCGGTCACCTCCAGCCGGTAGCGCGCGGCGCTGTTGTATTTTTCGTGTGCGGCAGCGATCATTTTGCGGCCGATGCCCGTGCCGCGCACGGCCTCGTCCACCATCAGCTCGTCCAGCCATACGCACAGCCCGCCCGCCTCATTCGACCAGGTGAGCGCGAGCAGCAGGTAGGCGCAGGGCGCGCCGTCGTCGTCCTCCGCGATCAGGCAGTCCGCGTAGGGCGTGCCGTGCAGCAGCAGTTCGAACGTGCGCTCGGCGTTCTGCGGCGGGATTGCATGGTCGCAGGCGGAAGAGCGGTAGAACGCCGCGTTGCGGCTGAGGAAAAAGTCGCGGTCGCGCGGCTCGATCGATCGGATATGCATAGGAAAACCTCCTGTTTGACAAAAAACGGTGTTTCGCGTGCCTTTGCTTCCAGACAGCGGCTTCAGCCGAGCTGAGCGAGAGCCTGGTCAAGGTCCGCGATAATGTCCTCCACATTTTCCAGGCCGACCGAAACCCGCACAAGGCCCGGCTCGATACCTGCGGCGACGAGCTGCTCGTCCGTGAGCTGGCGGTGGGTTTCGCTGGCCGGATGCAGCACGCAGGTACGGATATCCGCCACATGGACCTCGTTGCAGGCAAGCTGCAGGCTGTCCATGAACTGCATGGCCGCGCCGCGGCCGCCCTTGATATCGACCGACATCACGCCCGAGGTGCCGAGCGGCAGATACTTCTGCGCGCGTTCGTAATGTTCGTTGCCGGGCAGGGCGGGGTAGCGCACGGAAGCGATCCTGTCCGACGCCTGTAGGTACTCGGCGACCGTGAGCGCATTTTCACAGTACCGCTTCATGCGCACGGGCAGGGTTTCCAGGCCGAGGTTCAAAAGGAATGCGGAGTGCGCCGCCGGATAACAGCCGAAATCACGCATAAGCTGCATGCGCGCCTTAATGATATAAGCCATGCTGCCGAATTCACGGGTATAGACAACGCCGTGATAGCTCTCGTCCGGCTCGGTGAAGTCGGGGAATTTGCCTGAGGCGGCCCAATCGAACCGGCCGCCGTCCACGATGACGCCGCCGCCCTGGACCGCGTGGCCGTCCATATATTTTGTGGTGGAATGGATGACGATATCCGCGCCCCATTCGATCGGGCGGCACAGGATGGGCGTGGCAAACGTATTATCGATGATTAGCGGCACGCCGTTTTTGTGCGCGATATCCGCCCACTTTTGGATATCGAACACGGTCAGCGCCGGATTGGCGAGCGTTTCACCAAACACAGCCTTGGTGTTGGGCTTGAACAGCTTCTGGATTTCTTTCGCGTCTGCTTCCGCATCCGCCCAGATACACTCGATGCCGAGCTTTTTGAGCGTCACGCCGAACAGGTTGATCGTGCCGCCATAGATCGTGGAAGCCGCGATGAAGCTGTCCCCCGCGGAACAGAGGTTGAGGATGGCGAGCAGGCTCGCCGCCTGGCCGGAGCTGGTGAGCATCGCGCCCACGCCGCCCTCCAGCGCGGCGATTTTCTTTTCCACCGCGTCGCAGGTCGGATTGGCAAAGCGCGAGTACATGTACTCGGTCGGCATATCGAACAGGGATGCGATCTTTTCGGTCGAATCGAACCGGTAGGTGGTAGACTGAACGATGGGCATGACGCCTGGGCCGCCGTTTTCGGGCTTGTAGCCCTCATGCAGGCATTTTGTTTCGATCTTCATATTTATTATAGCTCCTTTGCAGGAATTTTTTGCACAAGGGTATTTTAACACGCGGGGGAGGGAGGGTCAAGGGAATTGCGCCCCTTGACGTGGGAACGACGCGCCGCCCGGTGCGGGGGCAAAAGGGGAGGACAACCCGCATGGGGTTTCCTCCCCTTTTGAATTTCCCTGCTTTCCTTATCACGGTAAGCGCAACGGCTTCCACCCTAGGGGGTGCAGGGAAACCCAGGCAGCATCTCCTCCCTCCCGCGCGCGCTGTTACGCGCGCATAGACCGTTTCGGACAGGCGGCACCCGTTTTCCCGCTATCCCGCTCTAACCTCCGCGCGAATAGAGCTCCCGCAACAGCCCCCGTATTTTTTCAGAGCGGTCCTGGTCAGAAATAGGAACGGCGCAGCCGTTCCGGCCTCCGGCCTGTGCATCAGGGAAAAGGGGTGATTGGCAAGAGGGGAGAAACCGTTGGTTTCTCCCCTCTTGTCCGCCCGCGCCGCGCAGGCGCAGCGTTCCCTGCTTGGCCAAAGCGGAAACGCTTACCGTTTGCGCGGCGGCGCGGGATCGTTGGTGCGCTCAAGAATAAAATCAGTACTGGTATGATAGAAGTCTGCAATTCGGCATAGCATTTCTAAAGATACGTCGCGAAAGCCTCGTTCGTAACCACTGTATGTGGTTTGGGCAATACGCAATTGCGTGGAAAGCTCGGTTTGCGTTAATCCGGCTTCCTCGCGCAAATCCCGCAGCCTGCATAAGTACATCAATATCACCACCTGGCAATTATTATAGCTTAACTCAAAATGAGCTATTGATTTTTAATTCGAAAAGAATTAAAATATAAGCGAGGTGATTTGTATGAACCGATCCATTTATCAGGAATTACAGGCCGCCGCCGAGCGTGTATGCGTCAGCAAGGACGGCCCAGCATGGCAAAACCTGAACCAGGCGCAGGATGAATTTGACGCGCTTCTGCCGCGCGTCCTCCACCGCAGCTTCCGTCGGGTGTGCGACCAGGCGGTTGCCGCGGCCGCAGAGCATGGCGAGGATTGCTTCCTGCTCGGGCTGCGCTGCGGCCTGCTGCTGATGGCGGACGCGCGGGCGCTCGACGGAGCATAGCCGCGCAAGGATTTCCGTGGACTTTGCCCGCCCGCTTTGCTATAATAGGGGCATAGAAAAATCTACGGAGGAATACGGCAATGACCGATGAAAAAATCGCGCGCATCAACGAGTTGGCGAAAAAAGCCAAGGCCGAAGGGCTGAGCGAGGCGGAAAAGGCCGAGCAGAAAGCCCTGCGCGAGGAATATATAGCGGGCTTCCGCAAAAGCTTGAAGGCACAACTGGACCGGACGGTCGTCCTCAATCCGGACGGCACCTCCTACAAGCTGCGGCAGAAAAAAGGCGGGCATTGATGCGCCTGCCGGAGCATGTTGCCGCCGCGATCATGCGCCTGGAGGCGGCGGGGTTTGAAACCTGGGCGGTCGGCGGCTGTGTGCGCGACAGCCTGCGAGGTGCTCCGCCGCATGATTGGGATTTGTGTACCGCCGCGCGGCCGGAGGAGATGCGGGTGGTGTTTGCGGGCGCGCGCGTGTTGGAAACCGGCCTGAAGCATGGCACGCTGACCCTGCTGACGGAAGAAGGTCCGCTGGAAATCACGACCTTTCGCGCGGATGCCGGTTATTCGGACGGGCGGCATCCAGACACCGTGTTGTTCGTGCCGGAGGTGCGCGCTGATCTGGCGCGGCGCGATTTCACGGTAGGAGCAATGGCATGGCACCCGCAGCGCGGGCTGTGCGACCCGTTCGGCGGGCGGGACGACCTGAAAAATGGTATCCTGCGCGCGGTCGGCGATCCGGATGCACGCTTCCAAGAGGATGCGCTGCGCATTCTGCGCGCGGTGCGGTTTGCCGCCCAGCTCGGCTTTACAGTGGAGCCGCGGACCGCAGCCGCCATGCACCGCCAGACAGGGCGACTGGAATGCATTGCCGCCGAGCGCGTGCGCGCGGAGCTGACCGACACGCTGTGCGGACGGTTCGCGCAGCGCGCGCTGATGGGCTTTTCCGATATTTTTGCCGCGGCGCTGCCCGAACTGCGGCCGATGCTCGGCTGCGCCCAGCAAAACCCGCACCATCGGTACGATGTGTGGGAGCACAGCGTCCGCGCGGTCGGGCAGGTGCCGGCAGAACCTGTGCTGCGCTGGTCCATGCTGTTGCACGACTGCGGCAAGCCCGCCTGCAAAACCGTGGATGCAAATGGCGTCGGCCATTTTTACGGCCACCCCAAGGCCAGCCGTGAAATCGCGGCTGGTATCTTGCGCCGCCTGCGTTTTTCGGGAGAGGATACGGCCCGCATCCTGCTGCTGGTCGAACAGCACGACCTCCCTCTGGGCGATAATGGTCGGCAGGTGCGCCGCCGTCTGTCGCAGATCGGGGAGGCCAGGTTCCGCGACCTGCTGGCCATCAAAAAAGGGGACGCGGTCGGACAGGGGACGCATCCGGAGGATATCGCTTGGCTGCATGCGATCGAAAAACGGCTGAACGGCGTGCTGGCGGCGGAGGATTGCTTTTCTCTGCGCCGGCTCGCGGTGGATGGAAACGACATCAAGACGCTCGGCCTGTCCGGCCCTGCGGTCGGGGAGATGCTGCGCGCATTGCTCGACGCGGTGATCGAGGAACAGGCCGCAAACACGCGGGAGGCGCTCCTCGCGCTCGCCCGCGCCCGAATGGAGGAACGACATGACGAGCAAAGAACTGTTTATCGAGACTTATAACAAGAATATCCGCCGCCCGGGCGCGGAAAAGCTGCTGGCGTGGATGGAAAGCACGGACTTTTTCACCGCTCCCGCGTCCACGCGCTTTCACGCCGCGTATGAGGGCGGCCTGCTCGACCACTCGCTTAACGTATACAATGTGCTGATCTCCAAGCACTACGATCCGGCGGGCGATGATATCGAGAGCTTTACGATCGCCTCGCTGCTGCATGATCTGTGCAAGGCGGGCTTTTACAAGACCGAGCTGCGCAACCGCAAGAACGACCGCGGCGAGTGGGAAAAGGTGCCGGTTTACGCGATCGACGACCAGTTTCCCTATGGACACGGCGAGAAATCGGTGTACCTGATCGAGCGCTTCATGCGCCTGAAAACCGAGGAGGCAATGGCGATCCGCTGGCATATGGGCGGGTTTGACGATTCCGTGCGCGGCGGCAGCTTTTCGCTTGCGCACGCATTCGAAAAGTATCCGCTCGCGGTCAAGCTGCATCTGTCCGATCTGGAAGCTACTTATCTGCATGAGAATAGGAGCGAGTAAGGCATGAAAACAAAGGAATATACCCTGCATACCGAACGGGAGGGCCTGTACGACGTGACCGCGCAGGTGCGCGAAGCAGTGCGGGAAAGTGGCGTGCAGAGCGGTGCTGCGGTCATATACTGTCCGCACACGACCGCCGGCATCACGATCAATGAAAACGCTGATCCGGACGTGCGGCACGACTTGCTGCTGGGGTTGCGCGAAGCCTTTCCCGACCGGCGCGCGTTCCGGCATGCGGAGGGGAACTCCGCCGCGCATTTGAAGTCGAGTTGCGTTGGCACGAGCCAACTGGTGCTGGTCGAGGACGGATGCCTGCTGCTGGGGACTTGGCAGGGTGTGTATTTCTGTGAGTTCGACGGCCCGCGCACCAGACGCTTTCAGGTAAAGGTGCTGGGGGATAGCGCCGTCGGATGAGCCTGTTCCGCAGAGGGGATACCGCTGACGGATAGGAAACGGGAAGCATGCTGCAGACCGGCCGTATCCGGCCGGTCTTTGTGCTGCGGATACAAGCAGGACTGTCAGAAAAATGCACAGAATAAAAATATGGTTTTGGGTGAGAAAAAACAAAGAATCACTCCTGCGGAAAATTCTCAGAGAAATTTGAAAAAAGTACTTGACATTTTGGTTAGCTTATGCTAACTTATATTCAGGTTAGCCGAGGCTTACTGATATGCTCGATGACCGGTGCCGCTTTCGCGGAACGGAGCGGCGCACCATACATACACAGCTTCCTCTGTATTTTGCGCATCTATCCGAACAAAACAGACCGTTAAGACTGCGCGGCCGTATGGCTAACCGCGGCCGCGCTGTTCGGAACGTTGCGGATAAAGGAAACTGATCCGGTAAAAATACAGGGCAGGAGGTGCGTGACAAGATGATGAACCAACTGGACCGACAGCTCGCGGCGTATTGCTCGCCGACGCTGGCGGGGATTAAACCAGCAAGCCTGGTATCGTTCGACCGCGCGCTGTATCCCGATCTGCCACAGCGTCTGAAAACTTACCGCGAGGCGTTTGCCCCGCGCGGCATGTGCTTTGAGATCGTCTGTGCCTGCCGCGGGCGGTATCTGCTGATGGTCTACCAAAAGCAGGCGCTCGAGCGGCATATGGCGGAGCCTTGTGTGCAGCATGTGCTGGCGTCGTTCGGCTACCCAGCCGGCCAGCCGTTGCAGGACCTCTTGCGGGAGCTGAAGCGCAGGATCGCGCTTTCCGAAACCTTCCCGCATGAAATCGGTCTGTTCCTGGGATATCCGATCGAAGATGTCGTGGGGTTTATCCGGAATGCCGGACGGGGCTGCAAGCTCAGCGGCTACTGGAAAGTATATGGCGACGCGCAGGCTGCGTCGCGGTTGTTTGACCGCCTTTCGCGGGTGTGCCGCGCGGTGACAAAACGGATCGAGCAAGGGGAAACGCTGCTCGAGGTGTTTGCCGCGGCATAGGCGCAAAGCGTTTCATAATGCATCTAAAATAATCAACAATAATCAACAGGAGGATTTGACAGAAATGAGCAAAGCTGCAGTAATTTATTGGAGCCAGACCGGCAATACCGAGCAAATGGCAACCGCGATCGCGGAAGGAATCCGCGAGGGCGGCATGGAATGCGATCTGCTGAACGTGGCGGATACCAACGCCGGCGCTGCGGCAGGATACGATAAGATTGCGCTTGGCTGTCCGGCGATGGGCGCGGAGGTGCTCGAGGAAGCGGAGTTCGATCCGTTCTTCACCGAGCTGGAGAACAGGCTCGCGGGCCGCAAGGTCGCGCTGTTCGGCTCCTACGGCTGGGGCGACGGACAGTGGATGCGCGACTGGGTGCAGCGCACCAACGATGCAAACGCCAATATTTACACGGACGAAGGCCTGATGATCAACGAGACGCCCGACGAAGACGGGCTGGCCAAGTGCAGGGAGTTCGGCAAAGGCTTCGCCGCTTACTAAGACAATTTCCCGCGCCGGCGCGCCTTTTCGCGCGAAGCGCGTATTCGATTGGCTTTCCGCGGTTTTCCGCGGAAAGCCGCGGAAACACACAGCGTGTGTTTGAATACCCGTGCGGAGAAAGGCTTCGCGTGCCGGAGCGTTTCGAAGCAGCAGGCGCATCCGCGCGCAGCGCGGTGCGTCCCTCGATGGAAGCCGTCGGCTTCCATCGAAAATAAACCGGTCATACCCGCCGCGACGGCGGTGGTTATGATACAAATATCCTTTCTTGTCCCGGGGGAAACCCCAGGGTATACTGCCCGGTATGCCCAACATAACATGAGCCCGCGGCTGTCCGGAACAACGGCTGCGGGCTTCCTCCTGCCCGACTGGCAGGAATGGGAAGCACTGTACAAATTAGCTGCCGCAAACCCTGCTGTTCTTGGTGAGAATTGACAAACCTGTTCCGGTCCGCTTGACAAATAAAGTTAGCGATGGTAAACTTAGCACGGTTAAGGGGTTAGAAAGAGCTAACCCCTGCTTTACAGGGTTTGGGTTAGCTCCTACTAACAAAGAAAAGGAGAGGATTGCTATTATGCCGCTTACGATGATAGACGCCGGTGTGGAGACTACGGTAAAACAGATCCACGGTCGGGATCAGACACGCCGGTTCCTGCAGAACCTTGGTTTTGTCGAGGGGGCGAAGGTGAGGGTCGTCTCTTCTTTGCAGGGCAACCTGATCGTATCCGTAAAAGACGTCCGCGTTGCGATTTCGCAGCAGATGGCGTCTCGTATCTATGTCTGAAGGGGGAAAAACAATGGGCAATCTGAGAACTACGCCGTGCGGCGCAACTGTTACCGTGCGTAAGATCGAGGGCGAGGGCGCGACCCGCCGCCGCATCATGGATATGGGCCTGACGCGCGGGGCTGAGGTATATGTTCGCAAGGTGGCGCCGCTGGGCGATCCGATCGAAGTTACGGTGCGCGGCTACGAGCTTTCGCTGCGCAAGGCGGATGCGGAAAAAGTACTGGTTGACTAAAAAATTTTGCACATAGGTTAGCGGAAGCTAATTGAAAGGAAGGGGAAGCAACATGTCTATTCGTTTGGCGCTTGCCGGCAACCCGAACTGCGGCAAGACCACGATGTTCAACGACCTGACCGGCGCGACGCAGTATGTCGGCAACTGGCCGGGCGTTACCGTGGAAAAGAAAGAGGGCCGCTGGAAAGCGGACAAGGAGATCCGCATCACCGACCTGCCGGGTATTTACTCGCTTTCGCCGTATACGCTGGAGGAAGTGGTCGCGCGCGACTATCTGGTGGGGGAAAAGCCGGATGCCATCATGGATCTGGTGGATGCGTCCAACATAGAGCGCAACCTGTACTTAACCACCCAGCTGCTCGAAATGGGTATTCCGGTCGTCGTGGCCCTGAACATGATGGACATTGTGGAGAAGCGCGGCGATGTGATCGACGTGAAGAAGCTGTCCAGCCTGCTGGGCGTGCCGGTCGTGGAAACCGCGGCGGTCAAGGGCAAAGGGACAAAGGAACTGGTGGAGGCCGCGAAGAAGGCGGTGTCTGCCGGCAAGCTCCCGCCCCAGCATGAATTTCCGGAGAATATTGAAAAGGCGCTGCAGCAGATCACGGACATGATCGCGGGCGTGACCGAGGAAAGCCAGCGCCGCTGGTATGCGGTCAAGCTGTTCGAGCGCGATCAGAAGGTGATGGCCCGTTTCCAGTTCAGCGTGGATACGCAGGCAAAGCTAGAAGCCATCATCAGCGCCGTCGAGGAGGAACTGGACGATGACGCGGAATCCATCATTACGGATGCGCGCTACCAGTATATCGGCGGCATTGTCAAGGCCTGCGTCAAAAAGAAAAAGACCGGCATGACCGTGTCGGACAAGATCGACCATATCGTGACCAACCGCATCCTGGCGCTACCGATCTTTGCGCTGGTCATGTTCATTGTGTATTATGTATCGGTGACCACGGTCGGCACCATCCTGACCGACTGGGCCAACGACGGCGTGTTCGGCGACGGCTGGCATCTGGCCGGCTATGGCGCGGGCGCGTATGAGGAAGCCGGATCGGAATACGAAACGCAGACCGCTTACCGCGACGCATGGCTGGCGGCCGCGGAAGAGGGCGGCGTGGATGTTTCGGCCATTACCGAGCAGTTGGAGGCCGAGGAGCCTGATGCCGACGTGCTTGCGGGCGCAACCGCCGCGCTGGCTGCGGACGCTTCCGCAGCCGATATCGTAGGCACCGCGGCGTTTGAGGACGAGGAGACCGGCACGGTCACCGAGGAAGCGGTTGACTTCGGTATGTTTGAAACCGCGATGGCGGCCGAGGAGCCGGATCCGGCGAACTATGGCATTTGGGTGCCTGGCATTCCCGTGTTGCTGGAAGGCGCGCTGGGCGGCCTTGGCATCGCTGACTGGCTGTACAGCCTGATTATGGATGGCATTATTGCCGGCGTCGGCGCGGTGCTGGGCTTTGTCCCGCAGATCCTGGTGCTGTTCATCTTCCTGGCGTTGCTGGAGGACTGCGGCTACATGGCGCGCGTCGCGTTCATCATGGACCGTATTTTCCGCAAGTTCGGCCTTTCGGGCAAGTCCTTTATCCCCATGCTGATCGGCACGGGCTGCGGCGTACCCGGCGTCATGGCGTCGCGCACGATCGAGCAGGAGCGCGACCGGCGCATGACGATCATGACGACTACGTTTGTACCCTGCGGCGCGAAGCTGCCAATCATCGCGCTGATCGCGGGCGCGCTGTTCGACAACGCGGGCTGGGTTGCGTTCTCCGCCTATGTGATCGGCGTGCTGGCCATTATTGTTTCGGGCATCATGCTCAAAAAGTTCAGGATGTTCGCGGGCGAACCGGCGCCGTTTGTTATGGAGCTGCCTGCCTACCATACGCCCACTCTGGTCAACGTGCTCCGCTCGATGTGGGAGCGCGGCTGGTCGTTCATTAAAAAGGCCGGTACGATCATTCTGCTCTCCACCATCGTCCTCTGGTTCCTCCAGAGCTATGGCTGGGAGAACGGCGCGTTCGGCGCGGTCGAGAATATCGACAACTGCATTCTGGCCGGCATCGGCAACGCGCTTGCACCGATCTTTGCGCCGCTTGGCTGGGCAAGCTGGCAGAACGTGGTGGCAACCGTCACCGGCTGGATCGCCAAGGAGAACGTCGTCGCCACCTTTGGACAGACCTATGGCTTTGCCGAGGTCGCGGAAGATGGCGTGGAAATCTGGGCCAACCTGCAGGCTTCCTTCACCGCGGTCAGCGCGTATTCGTTCATGTGCTTCAACCTGCTTTGCGCGCCGTGCTTCGCGGCGATGGGCGCAATCAAGCGTGAGATGAACAACGCCAAGTGGACCTGCTTTGCGATTGGCTATATGATGGTGTTTGCGTATGCGGTTGCCCTGATGGTTTACCAGTTCGGCGGCCTGCTCACGGGCGAGCTTTCGTTCGGCGTGGGTACCATTGCGGCGGTTATCGTCCTGGCGCTGATGATCTACCTGCTGGTCCGTAAGCCGGCCAAGGCCGACGGTGCCGAGGGGCTTCGCAAAATGAGCGTGCAGGCGTAACGCCGCGCGGCACCCTGGAAAGGAAGCGTGACTATGTTATCTATCGTTTCTAACCTTGTGGTCGGCGCGCTCGTTGCCGCCGCCATATTCTTCGCAGCGCGCAGTGTTTACCGCCAATTCCAATCCGGCGGCTGTTCCGGTTGTTCGGGCGGCTGCGGCAAATGCAGCGGTGGAAGCTGCCACTGCGAGCCGAAAAAGTAAAGAAACGCCCATCCGGCAGTGCCGGATGGGCGTTTTATCATGTCAACGGAACAGGTCGGGCAGGAACAGGTCGCGCCGGGGGATACGCGCCCAGGAAAAGTGGGGGATCAGTTCGCGCGCGGCGGCCGGCTCTGGCCGTTCGGTCAGGCCGGCGGCATAAGCCAGCGCGCCGACGACCTGCTCGGGGGAGAACCGCTGGCGCAGCCGACCGAGGTCAAGGTCTTCGTCCCGCTTGCTCAGCCTGCGCCCGTCATGGTCGCAGAGCAGCGGGATGTGGAAGAACGCGGGCGGCGGAAAGCCGAATAGCCGGTGCAGCCAGATCTGGCGCGGCGTGGAGGAGAGCAGGTCAGCCCCGCGCACTACCTCGGTCACGCCCGAGAGCGCGTCGTCCACAACGACCGCAAGCTGGTAGGCGAACACACCGTCCGACCGGCGGATAATAAAGTCCCCGCACTCCCGCGCGAGGTTTTCGCTGTATGCGCCGAACACCCCGTCCGTGAACGAAACGGTTTCGTCCGGCACGCGCACCCGTGTTGCCGGGGCGCGTGTTTTCCACTTTTCCGCAGCCTGCTCAGCCGTCAGCCCGCGGCAGGTGCCGGCATAGACCACGCGCCCATCGGAAAGATGCGGGGCGCTGGCGGCGTGCAGCGCGGCGCGCGAGCAGAAGCAGGGGTAGAGCAGCCCCTTGCCGCGCAACATAGTCTCGTATGTTTCGTAAACAGCGGCGCGCTCGGATTGATAGGGAACCTCGCCGTCCCAATCCAAACCGAGCCAGCGCAGGTCGTCCAGGATCAGGTCCGCATAGCGGCGCGGGCAGCGCATTGCGTCCAGATCCTCAATGCGCAGCAGATAGCGCCCGTTTTGACGCCGCGCGCTCAGCCATGCCAGCAGCGCGCACAGCACGTTCCCCAGGTGCATGCGCCCGCTCGGGCTGGGCGCAAAGCGTCCGATGGTATGCATGGGCAAAGCCCCCTTTCGCCTCCCTATCTTACCATAAATGGAATGGGCTTTGCAACGGCGGTTTTTTTCGGTATAATAGAAACAATATTCAGGAGGTGGAAAAATGAAAAAGAAATGGCTTTCCCTATTGCTCGCCGTGCTGTGCCTGTGCGGGCTGGCAGCGTGCAAGGGGGATACGCCGGCGGATACGGCGCCGCCGGACGCGCCTGCGCAGGTAGAGACGGGAACCGGCGGCGAAGCGGCGGAAGACAGCGTGGAAGCAGCGGCGGGCGTTGCGGAAGAGGATATCTCCGCGGCCGAGCATTATGTCAATAACCTGCCGCTCGAATCCCAGGTCGCGCAGATGTTTTTTGCGCGCTGTCCGGAGGCCGACGCGGCGGTACTCGCCGGTCAGTACGATATCGGCGGCTATATCCTGTTCGGCCGCGACTTTGAGGGGCAGACCAAGGAGAGCGTGGCCGCGGTCATCCAATCCTATCAGGATGCGGCGGCGACCCCCATGCTGATCGGCGTGGACGAGGAGGGCGGAACGGTCGTCCGTATTAGCTCCAACCCCAATTTCCGCGCGGACAGGTTCTGGTCGCCGCAGGCGCTGTATAACGAGGGCGGCTTTGCGCTGATCACGAGCGATGCCAAGGAAAAGGACGAGCTGCTCGCCTCGATCGGTGTAAACGTCAACTTTGCGCCTGTGTGCGATGTATCCACCGACCCCGCGGACTTCATCAACGCCCGCGCTTTCGGCAGGGACGCAGCGCAGACCAGCGAATACGTCCGCACGGTCGTCGCGCAGATGCTGTCCGACCAGATCGGCATGGTGCTCAAGCATTTCCCAGGCTATGGCAATAATTTGGACACGCATACCGGCATCGCCATCGACGAGCGGCCCATCGAATCATTTCGGGAAAGCGATTTCCTGCCGTTCCGAGCGGGGATCGACGCGGGCGCGCAATCGGTCCTGGTCAGCCATAATATCGTGACCTGCATGGACGCCGAGCTGCCCGCCTCGCTCTCCCCCGCGGTGCATCAGGTGCTGCGGGACGAACTGGGCTTTGACGGCGTGGTCATGACCGACGACCTTATCATGGAGGCGATCACGGACTATACGGGCGGCGCGGACGCGGCGGTGCTGGCGGTGCAGGCGGGCAACGATATGCTGGTTTCCTCGGATTTCGTTACGCAGTATAACGCGGTGCTGGCGGCGGTGCAGGACGGTACGATCAGCGCTGACCGGATACGGGAATCCGCGATCCGCGTGATCCAGTGGAAAATCGATCTCGGCCTGCTGGCGGTTTGATAAAAAATCTCCCCTCGGGGAGATTTTTTATTACCAGTCTGTAGCTGAGCGGCTTTTCCTGTTTTTTTGCAAATACTACTTGACAAATGCTGCAAACCCCTGTATCCTAATTCATATAAAACACCTATGAATAGTGGAAATAAAGGGAGGCGGCAGTCCATGATGCTTCCGCGAGGGAAACGATGTACCGGCGGGCTGTAACATAGACAGGCCCTGGTTCGATAAATATTCACATAACGGAAAGGCGGTAATTCACCATGTCTGATATTAAAAGAAGCTTTGCCGAACTGATCGGCAACACCCCGCTGTACGCGGCGGATAAATTTGCTCAGAAGTCCGGCGCGGGCGCCGAGATCCTGGCAAAGCTGGAGTATTTCAATCCTGCGGGCTCGGTCAAGGACCGCATCGCCAACGCGATGATCGACGACGCAGAGGCGAGCGGCGCGTTAAAGCCCGGCGCGACCATCATCGAGCCGACGAGCGGTAACACTGGCATCGGCCTGGCGGCGGTCGCGGCGGCGCGTGGCTACCGGATCATCCTCACTATGCCGGAAACCATGAGCGTCGAGCGTCGCAATATGCTGAAAGCATACGGCGCGGAGCTGGTACTGACCGAGGGGGCGAAGGGTATGTCCGGCGCGATCGCGCGTGCGGATGAGCTGGCAAAGAACATCCCGAACAGCTTTATTCCCGGCCAGTTTGTCAACGCGGCCAACCCGGCGGCGCACCGTGCGAGTACGGGACCGGAGATCTGGAGCCAGTCGGGCGGCAAGGTGGATATTTTTGTCGCGGGCGTCGGCACGGGCGGCACGGTTACCGGCGTCGGCCAGTATCTCAAGGAGCAGGACCCGAACGTCAAGGTCGTGGCGGTGGAGCCGGATGAATCCCCCGTGCTGTCCACTGGAAAGGGCGGTCCGCATAAGATACAGGGCATTGGCGCGGGCTTTGTGCCGCAGGTGCTGGATACCAAGGTGTATGACGAGGTCATGCGCGTCAAGGGCGAGGACGCGTTCGCGACCGCGCGGGTGTTCACGCACAGCGAGGGTCTGTTCGTCGGTATTTCGTCCGGCGCGGCGCTGTGGGCGGCGGTCGAGCTTTCCAAGCGACCGGAGAACGCAGGCAAGACCATTGTCGCGCTCCTGCCCGATACGGGCGACCGGTATCTGTCCACCCCGCTGGTCAGCGATTGAGCCTGCGGCTCTTCCATTCGATACAGCAAGCGGCGGAGCATATGCTCCGCCGCTTTTTACGCCCACAAAAGGGCGGGGAAAGAAAAATTTTTGAAAGGCCGAACCAAAGCCCCGCCTGTTCCATCTAATGAAGCGAAAGCAGGTTGAGGCGGCCGCCAAACGCTTTCGGAAAGGAACGACCCGTCTATGATGGACAAAGCAGAATTCACCGCCGCAGTGCTGGAAGCAGAGCCGGCGCTATACCGCGTCGCAAAGGCCATGCTCCGCAGCGAGCAGGACTGCGCGGACGCAGCGCAGCAGGCTATCCTGCGCGCGTGGGAGCAGTTGGATACGCTGCGCCGGCCGAAATATTTCAAAACCTGGTTGACGCGCATCCTGATTAATGAATGCCGCGCGATCCTGCGCCTGCGGCAGCGGCTCGCGCCCTATAAGCAGGAGCAGGCCGAGTGTATCCCCGCACCGGCGGCGGACGACCACAGCGACCTGTATGAAGCGCTGCTGTCGCTGGATGAAAAATACCGCCTGCCGGTGGTGCTGTTTTACCTGGAGGGCTTCAAAACGCGCGAGATCGCCGGACTGCTCGGTGTGCCGGAGGGTACGGTCAAAAGCAGGCTGCGGACAGCGCGCGAGCTGCTCCGCAAGGATTTGGAAGGAGCGTGTTTTGCATGATGCACCCGAATGATTTTCCCCAGATGACCCCGCAGTTTGACCAGCGCGTCCGCGCGGCGCTGGAGAGCCTGCCCGAGCGTCTGTGCCGGACGCGGCGTTTCCCATGGAAGCGCGTGGTATCGATCGGCTGTGCCGCCGCGCTGTGCATCGGCGGCACAGCGTTTGCGGCGGGCGTCAGCGGCGGCTTTCCGCTGCTTTTCCCCAACGGCACGGACGCGCCCCTCACGGACTATGTCGCCGCCTCCGAGCCGGGTACGCTGACGGATGAGAACGACCAATACCGCCTGTCGGTGGAATCGGTTCTGTTTGACGAGAGCGCGGGCGTGGGCATCGTCAGCCTGCACCTGCAGAATAAGTCGGGCGATGGGGTGATGCCGTTCGCCGTGATCGAGCTGCTGCCAGAGTATCAAAACCAGCCCGATCTGGTTTGGAGCAATCTGTCCGAATGCTGCGCCGTGCAGGATGGGCAGTACAATTTCAGCGTGATGTACGGCGAATATGGCTTCTGCGGCAGCCGCTTCTATCTGGATAAGAGCCGTTCGACCGAAAACGATTACTATTTGGAAGGCGCTTTCATTCCCAGCGGCGACTACTCGGCGGGTACGCCCCTGCGCCTTGTTATGCAGGAACAGGGCAGGGAGCAGGTGGTTTCCAACGGTGCAAGCATCGGCCTGGTCGCGCTGGAGGTGCCTCTGCCGGAATTCCAGCGGATGCCCAGCTACACGAGCGCGGACAGGGCCGTCACGCTGTCTCAGATCGGCCTGCGCATCACCTCGCAGCAGACGGGGGATATAATCGTGGACGCGGTGGGATACATTGCGGTGAAGATGCGGGATGGCTCTGTAGTAGTTATCACCGACCAGGCAAACCATATCGACCGCACCCTGTATGCGCTTGGCTTTGGCGCGGATGCCGGCTTTGACTACGAAGCCGCCGTGTATGTGCTTGCGCGGACCTTTGACCTTGCGGATGTGCAGGCGGTCGTTATAAACGATACCGAGTATCCGCTTTCCGCCTGACCTAGAGGGAAAAGCAAAACAGGCCGCGGTTAGGGGCGGCTCAATAAAACAGTATCATATTGTTTTCGGGGAGGCGGCATGAGTAAATCATGCCGCTTTTCCGTTCATAATGTCATAGAGTAAATTGGCGGGGAGTATGCCGATGTGATTGTAGCTGATGTCTACATCCTGCACCCTGTGTCCACTGGACTTGTCCGGTGCATGAACATACACGGCTTTCACCATATCGTTTAGAACCTCGGGTGTCAGCTTCTCCAGATACAAGTGCTTCTTCGCCAAGCGAATGAAGGTATCGACACTCTCCACATGATTTTCTTGGTTCTGTATTTCGTTTTCAAGCATTTCAATCTTGGCTCTCAGTTCATCCTGTTCCTGCTCATAATCATCAGATAACATCTGGAAACGAGCTTCGGAGAGCTTTCCGTTGACCATATCCTCGTAAATACGTTTGAACAATCTGTCCAGTTCAGACATGCGATTTTCAGACTTCTGCAAGGCTCTCTTTTTAGCAGAAAGCTCTTTCTTTGATTCGGCTGTTCGCTTTGCACCCAATGCCTTGCGGAACTCATCCTCATAGTTTGCGATGCAGAGGAAAAGCAAACGCATATGCTGCAAAGTTCCTTCCTCTAACACGACCGCACGGATGAAATGTGTTTCGCACACATCTTTGCCACGCTTGCGGGAGGTGGAGCAAATGAAGTGGTCTTGTCGGGTTTCAAAACTCTTGCTGGTGCAGTAGTACAATTTCTCACCGCAATCGGCACAGCGAGCGAGACCGGAGAACATATTGGTTTTGCCTGTTTTGGTAGGTCTGCGTTTGTTCTTGCGAAGTTCCTGCACACGGTCAAAGGTATTTTGTCAATAATTGCTTCGTGGGTGTTCTCGAAAATCTTCCATTGGTTGGGAGGGGTTTCGAGTTTCTTTTTGCTCTTGTACGATAACCTGCGAGTTTTGAAATTAACTGTGTGTCCAAGGTATTCCTGCTTCTCCAGTATGCCTGAAACAGTGTCAGGCACCCAACCATACGGGTCATCGGGTGTTTTGGCGGGAGCATTGCGGCCTAACTTCATCCAATGAACAGTAGGACATTCTACCTTTGCGTCCTTCAGCTTCTTAGCAATCTGAGATGGGCCATAGCCCTCCATGCACCATGCGAAAATCTGACGGACAACGGCTGCGGCTTCATCATCCACAATCCAATGCTTCTTTGGATTGTCGGGGTCTTTCATGTAGCCGTAGGGCGGGTTGGTGGTCAGATACTCGCCAGCTTCGCCTTTTTGCCTCATAACGGCACGGACTTTCTTACTGCTGTCCTTGACGTAAAATTCGTTGATGATATTCAAAAACGGCGTAAAATCGTTGTCCTGCTGATTGGCGCTGTCCACACCGCTGTTTACGGCGATGAAACGGACATTGTGTTCGGGGAAAAGCATCTCGGTATAGATGCCAACCTCCAGATAGTTTCTACCGATACGGCTCATATCTTTGGCGAGGATGATACCAACTTTATCATTCTCCACCAGTTCGATCATGCGTTGCCAATCGGGTCTATTAAAGTTTGCACCGGAGTACCCGTCATCCACAAAAAACTGGATATTTTTGAAACCTTGTTCTTTAGCGTACCTATTGAGAATCGCCTTTTGATTGACAATGCTGTTGCTATCGCCTGTCAGTTCATCGTCACGACTTAATCTACAGTAGATAGCGGTAATTTTGTCAGACTGCCTATTTATATCTTGTTCCTCCTTAATCGGCGGGCAGTCTGCCAATACAGGATTGCTTGTATATATCATATCACACATTTGTGAATAAATCTACCATTTCGTTATAGTGTTTTTCTTAGTTTTCGTTGTCTTTAACCATGTGGTCGAGCAGCTTTGCGGGCAAACTACGATTTCCGTCATAGCTTCCATTAAAGCGATAAGTGGTTTGACCGGAATGGATGGTTACAGTGATCTTCGGCAACTCTGCTGCACAGTAATTGTGGGCAACAATATTGCCGTTTTCATTGATAGTGTAATTTTTATTGTTCTGCTCATTCATAAAAATTGTCCTTTCTACTTGGTGGTATCCAGTTCCCAAATTGGGAACTGGACGGATGGGAATGGATTCGAATGGAATGATTATCGCTCCTGTTCTTTCTTGTGTTCAATTTTTCTGCCAAGGGTCTGCTCCAGATTGTGCCGAATGGTATCGAGCCGCTGTGCTTCTTCCTTGGCAATCTGATATTGGTTGTAAAGCTCGTTTTTCTCCTTGATGAGCTGCTCCACTTCCGTCTGCAACGCCTTGTAGCTTGGCAGTTTCTTCAATCCCTTAGAATCAAAATAGCGTTTAGCGGCGTTCAGAATGATGAAGTCGCTATCATGCTCATCACGATATTTCTGTCGGGCTTTTTCGTTTTTGCAGGCTTTCAATTCGTCGATTACATATCGGGTCTTGTGATAGTTCAGAATATTATTCCGGAACTCTTTCTTTTCTGAGATTGCAGCTTCTACGGTTTTCATTTCGATGCGAATATCACTTAGCTTCTCATGGGCGGCATCACAGGCGGCAGCTAATGCTTCTGGAGATTCGAATCCCATTTCCTGATACAGAAGATAGGTGCGGCTTGCATTTTTGAGATTGTGCTTCTTTGCCCAATGCTCGTACCCTTTGCCCTTTTCCTTTGCGGCAGTTACATCCACCATACGGCTGACGGTGTTCTGCTGATTAACACGGTCTTGGATGGTCGGTGCGGAATGGACGGGTGCAGCTTTCGCCCTCACTTGTTTTGCGTTTCTGACAAAGACAGCGAATACAACAGCTTTATCAAAATCATTGCCCAGCTTTCGTGCCGTGATGGGTTTGGTGCGGTCGGGTGTGAGATAGGACAAACGCCCTCGGCTTTCTTTGACAGCGATACCACGGCGGAGAAGTTTTTCTGCAAAGTCATCAAAGCTAATTGCTTCTGAAAGTGCCATACGGATTTCTTCACGGAGCTTGTCTTTATCGGTTTCAAACTTGGTCTGCTTAATGGGCAAGCCCTGTTCTGCAAGAACAGCGTTTTCTTCATCCAGCGCAATCTGTCCTTTCTTCTTCGCCCAATACTCATGCTCGGTGATATGAGTTCGGCTCCCATTCAGCAGATCAATCTGATACAGACCCGCATCGTGGCACATTTCCATGACTTCGGAACAAAAGTATTCCATAGCTACGTTGGTGCATCGGTGCTTCATGTCCGGTTGAGTATGGCACGGTCTGTCCATATATGGCATGAACGGAACTTCCATAATTCGCAGAGAGTTGATAACGATGTGTACATGAACATTGCCACTGCCGTTATGTCCGTCGGGATGAGTGCAAACGATAGCTTGATGTCCGGGAAAATGCCTTTTGCAGTATTCCTCGCCTAACTGCTGCGCCCGGTCAACGGTCAATCCGTGGTCGGGAACATCCTTGGGGTCAAAGCTGATGATATAGTGATGGCTTTTAATATCTTCCCGTTTTTGATTTTTGCTGTAGCGGAGATTGGCACGGAGACAGGCAATCGCAAAATCTTCGTCACCGCAGTTCAGCGTAGAAATGCAATAATTCTGTCTTGGAACAAGTCTGCCGTTTTCGTCCAGGGTGGGCTTCATGGTGAACTCGTCGTGTTCAAAAGTGAGGTAGGCTTCGGCGGCAGAATAGTCGGCATTTTTAGAGCTTATATGCTTGAACGTTGCCAACAGCATCACCTACCTTTTTCATCACTTCCAATTTCAGAGTGGCGAGATCAGCGGCAGAATCTTGCAATTCCTTCGCCATGGTAGGATAGGGACTGTGCCATTCATTGAGGTGTCGGGCAATCTGATTGAGGTTGTTGCCGATTCTTCCGTACTCAGCGATTAGCTTGCCGACAGCAGCCAGCAGATCATCACTGACCAATGTTGCCACAATGGTCGGTTTGATGGTTGCGCCGAAGCTTGCTTCACGAATAAACTCCGATTGGGTCATGTCGTAAATCTCCAATCGGCGGAGAAAGTCGGCATGTTCTTCATCGTCCAGGCGGGTTTTTACGATATGGGTTCGTTTCGGTGTATTGTAGTTTTTTGTCATTCGGTTCCTCCTTCATTTGTGAAAATGGTGGTCGGCGTATGCCGTCGCTTCCGCTTTGCGGAATAGAGCAGGGTTTGGGGAAGGCACTCCCCAACAAGATTCCATGATGGGGAAAATGAGTGATAGGCGAAATTTGGAGCCATGGTAGAATCTTGCTCTTCACTACCCAGCCTTTTCGTGTTCGTCGATTTTTCAAGTTCACGCATTTGGCGCTGAACAGTATTTTGAAAAAATGACAAAGCAAAAAGAGCCGATTACACAAAACATCAGAAATCGGAGGGAGCATGGCTCTCGCTTCAAAGTGATGTTCTATGTAATCGGCTCTGAAAAATCAAAGTCGGGTTCTGCTTCGTACAGCTCCTGCCAACAGAACCAATGGCGTGGTGGAGCAGTTCGGCACTTCCGGTGTACCGATACCGTGTCGGATAAAACCGACTCTTATAAAATATGTTTGAACATTTTAATATTCAGTTTTGTGTGGATAAACTTTCTATAATATTATTATACAAACAGCGACCTCAGTTGTCAAGATTTGAACAGGAAATACTTGCCATTGCAGTTGTATCTTTTTTATGAACAGGGGCGGCAGCACTTTTTGCTGTTGCCCCTTGATTGCCTTACAGCAGAGACGGGCGAACTTGTCAACGGTGGGCGAAGCCCGTTCATCTCGACCGTTGACATGGACGGTCGGCTCTGCTACTCGATGCAGAAAAATTCTCTCCCTATAAGGTAAGATAAATTACGCAAATTGAAAAAGCAAGGCACCAACCGTAAAAGTTAGTGCCTTGCTGCTGGATTATTCTCGAACAGTAGCTCTTGTTTCTTGCATAGAGAGTAACGACGATTTGATTTTATCAAAATAATCATCAATGCCGAAACTTTTCAGAACTGTATGCTCAAACTCCAAACGAATGTCATCCGACAATTCTTCAGAAACCCTCATGATTTGCCTGGATTTTAACTTCTCAAATGCCGCAATAATTTTTGTTCTGTCATTTTGGGAAACCAGTTTTGGATTAAGCATATAACAATTTGCAATGCTGTCCTTGTTCACATCCAAAACACCGAGTCCTCGCCCAAAGCCAGAAGCTTCTATATAGAACATTGTGAACATCGAATTAAGCAACGCATGATTGAGTTCCTCATCCGAATAACTCGCTTTATGGGTTAATCCAATGAGCCTCTGATTCACGAATGACGGAGTTTCAAATTTTGCAAAGAAAAGACGCTGATCCGGATTCATCATCGTGAAGACCTCAGCAATTTCGTTGTCTTGCAACTCGTACCATTCCATACCAGTTCTTTTAAGAACTGTTGGCAGTGGCTTTCCAACACCATTTCTTTGGTCAACAAATTTTGTTATCCACTCCAGTGCACCAATATGACCTTGCTTTTCCAAATCCGCTGTTGATACACCACAGCAGAAAGCATCTCTGTCCGCTGTTGCAGTAAGTCGATTTACATTTCGGGCGTTTATAAGAACCTTTTTCAGATATTGCTTTTCAATCCTATGTTCGCCCGCTTGCGGATAAAACAGCGCATCCCAACCTCTACGATTACCTCTAAAAACATGGTAAACCTCGTTGATCGGAATAATTTTATCTTTTACATTTAGCAGCCAATCAATATCGTGGAACAGAGCATTGTAACATACGTTCAGTTCTAACAGGTCATCAATCTGGCTCTGTGCATACTTCGACAGTCTTGATACGGTTTTATCCAGCTCTGTTCCCAACAATGCCGAGTTAACCAAAATGTTCTCATTATCACTATCTGTAGTCAGCTGTTCCAAGGTCTGTTTCCACAGCCAAAAATCAGTAGTAGCTTTTTGGCTGGAACCTTTCTTTTCCAACACAATGATGGTTGTCACTACATCGGCATTTTTGAACCAGCGCCCTTTACCACTAAGGTGTACTTGTTTTAAATAATACTTCTGTCTTAATACCTCGATAAGTTTGGTGCCTGCGTTTGTACCGAGCCAAGAGTTGGAAACAATGATTCCGAGTGTTCCACCGGGCTTTATTACATCGGCAATCTTCGTTGCAATATAGCAATACAAATCTGATCTGCCATCTAATTCAGAAGCCAACGGCATTTTAGAAATTTCATCCTTGTCGTCATCAGGAATAATCTCAAATGGGACGAAAGGAAGGTTGGATACCACCGTACCAAACGCAGGCAGAGACAGATGCATTTCTTCACCTGTTTCCGGATTGACTATGGAAATATCATCTCCAATAGTCAAAGATAATGCATTGTGCTGGAACAAACGATTTGCCAGATTGATAGTATCGGAGTCTGTCATACTAATATTGGCAACCTGCAGCGGATATTTGTACTTATCGCACGCCCATACAGATTCAACTGCGTCTTTAGGTGATAATTGTGTCCTTTTGATTTCAATGGCTGCTTTGGGGATTGTTCCTGTACCACAACAACAATCCAGTATTGTATCGGTCCAATCTTTTACAGATAGACGAACCAATAGTTTTGCTAATTCCGGAGGCGTTGTGTACTGTCCGTTAATTGCTCTTTTACTGGTAGCAACAGAACCCTCCAAAATGTTCTGTAACGCTTCTTGATTGAGATTCTCAATTCCATTGCTCTTCAAGAAATTTGAATACTCAGCAAAATCTTGCCATGTCAGTTCTGGCAAAATGTCATTATATCTTACTGCGGAAAAAACATTATAAAAGTCGCATTTGGCAGTAATCTTCTGGAAAATCTGATTTGCTTCGCTTGGGGTAGTATCATAGTCAAGTTCATTGATTACAAGTGCACCATTCTGCCTATTCTTTATAATATGAGCAAAAATAATTCTGTTTGCCCAATTAAGAATTATTGTCTTAGCATAGGCTTTATACTTATCAGTTTCATCATGTTCATATTCAGATTTTACACCAAGCCACCAATTGTCGATATAGGCTGCCATTACAGCATCTCGGAAAGCAGCTGTCTTTAATTTTTCTGCAATAATTTCTTTATTTCGCTGAATGAGTGTTGTTATGGTGCTTTCAGAAATAATGTCACCAAGCGTAGCGTTGCGGAAATCTCCAGATACAAAATAACTGTTGACGTCAAGGACTATTTCTTCTAAAAGTTTTTCCCAATCTGTGCGATAGGTTTCCACATCCGCCCTTGTGCGAATATGGCTCGTTGCATCCCATTGCTTAAGTTTTGAGAAAGTATTTTTCTCTCCTCTGATATAGAGAACTGCGTATGTAAAATTCCAAATCAAGCAACTATTTAAATTTAGCGCTATAGCCTTTTGCTGTGCATCTTTAATAAAGGTTTCGTCCTCAATCGGGACATCCGGCATTTTGAGTTCCCAACCTTGTAAAATAATACTTTGCTCCTTGTTGCCATAGAGAACAACATCTGGAAACATTGTATTTCCTCGACCTGTTGAAATTGTACTTTCTCCACCGGCACGTTTAATAATTAAGTCATTTGCCGTTGCGATTGCATTAATCTTAGAGATAAGATCTATTGCCCAACTACGTTCATTTCTGCGAATAATTGTTGCCACAATGATACCTACCTTTCTGTGAAATCCTTTATAAGATTAGTCACGGCAATGTGTTGACGTGTCTTTTTGTCCAAACTTTCCCACGCCAAGAACAAACGCCTTTTTGCCACATCTATATAGTTAATAGCATCTTTTTTAAACAAAGCTACATCTTCATTTTTTTCTATACCAATAAAATTACGCCCTTCCATAAGAGCTGCAACTAAAAATGATCCGCTACCAAAAGTGTTATCAAGAATCACATCGCCTGGATTGGTGTATGTACGAATGAAATATCGACCTAATTCAATAGGCTTTTGGGTAGGATGAACGACCTCGCCTTCACATTCAGCAGTCTTAATATAAACGATATCGGTCGGGTAGCGTTCCCCATCACTTGCAACATGGACTGGTTGGAAATCTCCATAGCTCCCGCTTAACTGGTTTTTTCTCACGCCTTTATCATAAGGTTCGCCCTTGGTCATTTGTGGATGGTACGTTGGTTGTTTTTTATAGAATACGCATACATCCTCATGTTTTCTCAACGGTTGCTTCTTAACATTAAGGAAATTAGTCGGTTTAGACTTTTCCCAGATCCATTTATACTTATAATACTTTGGCTGGCTGAGAATGAGTTTTGCGGTAAATAGACCTTGTGATGTAAGTACAATGGCACCATTAGGCTTAATAATTCGTAAATATTGTTCCCATAGCAAATCAAGGGGAATATAGCTATCCCATTTGTTCTGTGTCATTCCATATGGAAGATCGCAAAGGATCATGTCGACAGAAGCGTCAGGAATACGTTTCATGCACTCAAGACAATCTTCTTCAAAAAGGGTATTGACCATAGGATAAAGTGGAGAGTTAATATCAATCATGTTTTTCTTCCTCCTCTCCAATTGAATTGAATTCCAAAATATCATCGACTCCACAGTGGAGGGTTTTGCAAATCTTCTCAATGCTATCGAGAGAAATATAATTATCACGCTTGATACGGGTAATGATATTGGCACTAAATCCTGCTTTCTCCATTAGCTCGGCATTAGTCATACCCTTATCAATCAATAAGTGAAATAATTTTTTATAGGTTACAGCCATAGCGAATCCCTCCTTACATTAATAAATATTATATCACGAAAGTGTGAATTTTTCAATAGGTTTGCATGAATTTGTTTTTTCGTCCACTCTGAAAGAAAAAGAGGGACTTGTGCCACCTTGAACACAAGATCCTCTGCGGTATCAGTTATAACTCAATTCGTGTTTCACAATTTCTTCTGCACGGTTGCGGATACTGTTCATAGCTCCAACCCATGCCATTTGGTCAGTTGCCTTCATGTTCTCTGTCACACCCTCAGCAGCTTTCATCTGCTCGATGATAAGTTCAAGACGGTTCTGTGCCTGCTCGTTCAAATCAGCCAGATACGTCCACAGTTCACCGCTAAGGCACAAATCATTGAAGCGTATGGGATTATGTTCCTTGATGTAATCCCTGTGCATACGTCCCCAACAACCAATAGGTCTGTTTTCCTCTGGTAAGCGAATATTTGGAATATAGTAATCACCGCAACGAATATAAGTAAGTTCCTGCATTGTTTGTTCCTCCAATCATAGTATGAAAATTCTTTAAAGACAGAAAAAGGCGATACCTGGTTGTGAAAACCAAGTATCACCAATTTTTCTTGTCGCACCCTGTACGGCAGCTACCCTATGCCAGTAATGTTCTCATACTGTCTTATTGATAGCCACCCTTTGCGGCCTGTTTTTTCACCCGGCGGTGCCGGAAGCGCAAAAATAAAATTAATAGGTAAACAACTGAGCCCAGTACGGCGTGCCGCCTACCACGGAGTAGCCGACGCCGATGGTGGTGAAGTTCTTGCTCATGATATTCGCGCGGTGTCCGGACGAGTTCATCCACGCGGTGACGACCGCCTGCGGCGTACTCTGGCCGTAGGCGATGTTTTCACCCGCGCCGCGGTAGGAAACGCCGGCCTCGGTCAGCGCAGTCGAAAAAGAGGAGCCGTTGGGACGGGTGTGCGAGAAGGACTGCGCGGATTCCTGTGCGCGCACCTGCGCCGCCTGCTGCACGCGGGCGTCGATCGTCAGGGGAGACAGGCCCTCCTTGGCGCGTTCCGCATTTACCAGCGCGACGACCTGGGAGGCGAAGCTGCCCTGGGAGGAGCCGGTATCGCCGTCCGGCGTCTGCTCGGTATCATTGTCCGGCGTACCCTCGGGACGGTTGTTGTCTGGAAGCTGGCCGGGCTGGTCGTCCGGCTGGTTCTCCGGCTCGTCGTCCGGTGTCTGGTCGGGAAGCTCTTCGCCCGGCGTATCCTCCGGTGTCTGCTCCGGCGTTTCCTCCGGCTGTTGGTCGGGCGTTTCGTCCGGCGTCTGCTCCGGCTTGTTGTCAGGCTTTACGACCGGACAGTTGACCTGCTGGCCGCAGAACGAAATATCAAAGCGGTCGCACAACCGCTGGAGCAGCTGGCGCTGGGACTGGGAAGCGAATATGGTGGGGTTGTAGAATTTGCTCATATCGAGATTGGCCGCGCCGGCCGCAGCGGTAGTCGAAATGGTCAGCGCTAACGCCAACGGTACGATTTTCTTGAACTGCATATTTGGATACCTCCTTGGTTTTCGTAGAGTAAACTGGATTGTTTTACTCTCTGGGGCAAAGTATAGCGCATTTTGTAACCGTTTTGCAATGGAAATAGCTGCCGCCCACGGATATATACAGCAGAATCCGGCCGGAAAAGGAATTTTCCGGCCGGATTTCCCGTATTTTATGGGAGTTTTTCAATTTCATAGAGGTTGTTGAGCACCAGCCAAAGCTGGGGAAAGTACCGCATGATATTCCAGATGCTGATGCCGTGCAGCTGGTATTCGCCGGCCAGCGCAAGCTTGGTGCGGATCGAACGGGCGTCCTCGAACCAGACCTCGTGCTCGGCACGGTCGCGCCAGTAATTATAATGCGGCGACTGGGCGGTTTCGTCGAATTGGATGGGCGCGCCGACTTGGATCGCCTGCTCGACCGCCTGAACATTGCCGAGGCTCCGTGCGCGCGTCTGTCCTTTTATATAGGGGAGAGACCAGTCGTAACCATAATTTGGAATGCCCATAAAGATTTTCGCGGGCGGGATGACCGAGGTGGCGAACCGGACGACTGGCTCTATCTTGTTGATGGGGGCGACCGCCATAGGCTCGGAAAGGGCGTATCCCCATTCATAAGTTTATTTATGATACATATAAAGCTTATTCGAATTTTCGAGATATCTCGACATAAATTGTGGAATCACCCAAGCTACGCTCGGGGGCATTTTTCAGATAGACGATACGGCTAATAACCGTGCGGAGCAGGTCGTTTTTTTCCTGTGCGGACTGAGCGGTGGGGTATGCCTCCAGGACGTGCTGCAATTTGGGAAGCATGGAGGGGGAGGCTCGGCGTTCGCGGTCGATGCACAGTGCGCGTTCACTGGCCTTGGCCAGCGCCCGATCCAGCTCGGTGAGCTGGGCATTGATCTGGTTGCGCCGCGAAACAAAATATTCCGGCGTGTAGATTTCCTGTTCCACCAGCTCGGCGGCTCGGTCGAGCTGCGTGCGCAGTTTGCGTTGGGCTGTGTGGATGCTACGGATTTCGTCTTGAGCCTGCGCGGCTCGGTCGTCCAGTTCGCGCCCGACGCTGTTCTGCTGGTCGGTGTCTACCTCGTACTCGGCCAGCCAGAGCCGGAGGGCGTGCAATACGGCATCTTCAACGTCTGCACAGAACGAACTGACGTTGTCACATGCTGCCCAGCGGCAGTCCAAACGGCCGGTGCAGGGCGGGGCAGCCGCCGCTGCGCCATAGGTAATCACATGACCGCATTTTCCGCAGTACAGCAGCCCGACAAACGGGTTTTTGATCTCATGCCCTTTCTTCAGGGGCAGCCCTGGTGTGCTGTCCAGCAGATGTTGTACGGCGTCAAAGTCTGCCTCGCTGACCAGCGCAGGGTGCATCCCCTTGACTTTGACATAATCCGCGACATAGCGGCGCGGCTTGGTGAGTACGCCAGACCGCACGACCGGCTGCGCCGCTTTATGGCCCCATGTAACAAAGCCCGCATACAGGCAGTTGCGCAGCACGTTGCGGACCGACTGCGCGCTCCATGCGATTCCCGCGCTGGTGCGTTCGCCACGGGCATTCAGCCGACGGGCAATCATATAGCAGCCCACGCCCTGCAGACGCAGGTTGAAGACCTCGCGGACGATGGCGGCCTGCGGCGGGTTTAGTTTGAGCGTGTAGCCCTTACCGTTTGGCACCTTGACGCGAAAGTAGCCATAAGGGTCTGTTTTGCCCATGTACTTGCCCTCTTTGACCGAGGCAATGCGTCCGGCCACCATGCGGCGCTTGATCGTCTTATACTCGCGGCGGGACATGAACAGTCCGAACTCGAAATATTCCTCGTCGAACTCGTTTGACGGATCGTAGGTTTTGGCGGGGGTGATAATCTTGGTGCCGGAGTATTTGAACGCCTGCGAGACAATGCCCTGGTCGATGCTGTCGCCGCGGGCGAGACGCTCAACTTCCATGACCAGCACGCCCTCCCACTGTCCAGCCTCGACCTCGGAGAGCAGACGCTGCATCTGTGGACGGGCGGCAATGGTTTCACCGGAGACGATTTCCTCATATATTGCGCCGATCTCCAATCCCATACGCCGCGCCAGCGCGAGCAGGGCGGTACGGTGGCGGGCAAGCGTTTCGCCCTCGCCGCGGGCTTCGGCTTCCATGTCCATGCGTGATTTGCGCAGATAGATTAAATATGCCATAGAATCACCTGATTTCAGTATATGGAAAACGGAAAATAAAAAGAAAAGAAACATTTGTTCGGTTTAGATGGTTAAAAAAACAGCAGACCACGACGGAACAGTGTTCGGTTATGGTCTGCATGGGGTTACTGCGCTTTTTTCAGTTCGGCCATATCGCGGGACAGCGAGCGGACGACGGTTTTGAGCAGGTCGACTTCTTCCTCCAGCGCTTCCACGCGGGACTTCGGCGCGAGGGCTTCCATCAGCGCTTTCTGTCCCTCGGCCAGCGCGTCAAGGCGGGGGACGATGGTGTTTTCCAGTATGATCTCGGTTTTTGTCTGCCGCTCGTCGAGCTGGTCCATACGGCGGTCGAGCCTGTCAAGCATTTCGCCGTGCTTTTCGAGCAATGTCTCGGTGCGTGCCTGACGCGCGTCAAGCTGATCCACACGGTTGTCGAGCTTTTCGAGCAGGGATAAAATCTTTTCTTCGTTGGTCATGGGGAGGCCTCCTTGGTGGTGTTCGGTTGTGGACTCTAAAGGTTACATCTGGAGGGACTGGCGGTACTCCGTAGCGACCATTGTTCGGTTAAATTCTGCCGATGGGTCGATCTCCTGCACAAGACTTTCCAACTCGTCGAGCGATACGTCGAAAAACTCCTTACGCAGGTTAATTTTGTTTTTTCGTTTGCTGTCCAGTCGCTGATGCAGCATACTTTCCAGACCGACAGCATCATCTGAGAAAATAAAGCTATGTACATCAAACGAAAACGGCACTGAGGCATCACCGAGTTCGCGTACGCGATCCATTGGATCCAGACGGCGGGTCATGCCGACTTTGAATGTATTTGCTCCAAACGAACCAAGGTTGCTGATGACATAAACATATCCGGCCTTGCCGTTCTGCCGCGAAATGATCTCTTCTTTCTTCTGCTCGACAGCGGCAAGCTGAGCCTGCAGTTCAGCGATGCGCGCTTCGAGCGTCTTTGCCTTTTCGTCATCCCCAGAAGTTGCTTCCAGCTGCTCTTGCATTTTGATGATTTCCATAGTGTACTTGCTTTCTTCTTTTTCCACCTGACGCTGTTGCTGTTCGAGCTGTTTGCGCTCTTCGGCTTCCTGCCGCATCTGCTCGCGTAGAGCTTGCTGCTCAGCACGCTCCTTTTCTTTACGGATAAAGTATTCATATTCGACTTTAATTGAACTCTCAAACAGGTCATGAATTTCGGAAATAAAGTTGTTCAACGTTGGAGCGATGGCCTGATTGCCGTCTGATGCGATTTTTAGGAATTTCGCGGTCATTTCGTTCAGGCTGGCGAGGCACTTGTCGAGTTGGGAGAACTTAATACTCGTCAAGATGTTTTGCAACTCCGCACGCAGGGCAAGCACCATCAACTGATAGATCGCACGGTTCTGCTTGGTGGTGTATCTTTTTTCATAGCGGGTAAGAACTTCCTCGATTCGCTTGTCATTTTCCCGATTAAGCGCGCGCAAATCGCGCATATCGTTTGAATGCAGGGGCAATTCAACAGAAGGAAGAATGGTGTTAAGCTGCTCGATCTGTTTAGGAGTCAGGTCAAGCTGCTCAGGCAATTTATTCAAGTCGTAGCGTTCGATCGCAGTCTTGATTGCCTTGAGCAACGTCCGCATGGATTCCAGCTTTATGCTTTGGTTTGCGGCGCGTTTGTCTAACCTATCGACCTGGGCCTGTGATTCTTCTGCCGCTTGCCTTGCGGTTTCGACGGCGTTCTGGTAATCGGAAATAACTTTTTCTTGTTCGACCTTGGTTTGCTCGCGAATTTCAGCGATTGTCTCATCGCGTTTGGCGATCTCTGTATCTTGCTGAGCGATTTGCTCCTCTTTCTGACGGCAGTCAAATTCCAGATGTTGCAGATGTTCGGTCTGTGCAGTGATCTGCGTTTCAACCTGATCAAGTGCTGCTCTCTTTTCTGCAAGCGCCTTTTTAGCGGCAAACAACTCGCGGATGCTGTCAAACATTGAGAAGTCCCCCTAATGTGTGATGTCCAAATTGAACACCTAAAATTTGTGAAAACAATACAATATATTGAAATCTCTCTTGCAATCGAACAAGATAAGGTGTATTATTCTAAATACAAACGGTTGTTCGATTTTGGGAGGGCGATCTAATGACACTACAACAACAGCGCATGCTGGAAATAATGCGAGTAGCTGATTCAGAGACTATTGATCGCCTTTTCTGTGTTGCTGCATCCATAATTGGTATTCTGCCTGCCGAATCATCTCGTCTTGCTGTTCCGGTGTCATCTGATCCATCATTTCCAAAATCTTAATCTGCTTCTGCGTTAGGTCGCTCACCTCAGAGGTGAGCGGCTTTTTTTTATTGATCATACCTAACAAATAGGCGTCTGAAACATCAAACACCTCGCATAAATTCTGGACTTGAGAATATTTTGGCGAGGTAATACCACGTTCCCATTGGCTTACTGCCGTTTGATTAACACCAATTAGATCTGCCAACTCTTTTTGCGACAATTTGGCATTTTGCCGCAATTCTTTTATTCGATTCACGGGGTGGCCTCCTTGTCCTGATGTATCAATATTAACAGTAATACTACTAAAAATCAATACTTGCAAAAAAATAGTAGAAAACTGCTTGACAAAATAGAAAACTAATGTTATAGTGTGCGTACAGTAGAAAACTACTACAGAAAGGAGGGGGAATATGCTTTGCATCAAAGAAAAAAGAAAGAGCTTGGGGATTTCACAAGCAGAGTTAGCGGAGAGGGTGAATGTAAATCAGACAGCAATTAGTCAGTGGGAACGTGGCGTTGTTACACCCTCTCTTGAAAAGGCAAAACGACTCGCGTATGTGTTCGGCTGTACTATCGATGACCTGTATGCAGCCGAGCCGGAAAAGGAGGCGGGGTAAATGCGACGAATCAACGAACTGGAGGAGCGTGTAAGCAAGCTTGAGTACGGAAATATTCTAACACCCCCACACAAAATGGAGTATTATTACAGGCCGTTGCTATCTGACACGCAGAAGAAACAACTTATCGACGAATTACATCAATTTGCCATCGAAACGATGAAAAACCGAGAACCGCAGTCTTTAGCGGTCCTGCCTGATATCCTCGCATATCTGCTGGAAAAGAAAGGATAGGAATAGGGTGATAAAACCAGTCGATGAATCTAAGCTGAACACTATTGACCGCTTAGGGCTTGCATATTGCCGCTTATGCGGATGGCAATGGGATGAATTATTAGGGCAAAAACCGCCTGGGTTTGATGCATTGCCGAATTTTGACCGCAGAAAGCATCGGGTATTTCGGAAACCTATGCAGACAAAGTATGAGATTATTACCCCGAAAATCCGTGCAATTAAAACCTTGATCGGACAAGCAAATACCAGCCGATGTTGGTGGATATTCAAGCTCGGCAGAACAGAAGAAGAATGGCGTGCGTGGTATTCAACCGGGGAATATGAAAGACTTTATAAATGCTGCGAGGGATATCGCGAGTGTTAGCCAAGCTCGAATCTCTTTGAGCCTGGTTGTCTGCTTCCGCTGCTTGATGTTTTCCAGCTCGTCTTTACCGGCAAGTGTAATGCAGAACTTCGAACGGAGCTTGATTTCTGTACTCGGGTCAGATGCTTGAGGGTCAGGTTCTATAAAACCATTGTCAAGCAGGTATTTGAAGTGCGGCACAAAAATATGTGCTGATTGGTTGCAAATCACAGCAAGGTCGCTGACGCTCAAAGATGTGCGCTTTGCGAAATAACGCAATACTGAAAGTGAAGTTGAATTCATACCAGTATCTCCTTTCCCCTAAATTCTACCACAGGGGCAAGGAAAACACCAGAAAGGACAATGAACTATGAGTGCAATGAAAGAATATGCGCTGGGCGTTTGCTACGCGCACCAGAAAGAAATGTTCCATTTGTATGACCTGTTGTGGAACTGCAAACACGCGGAAGCGGCGGTTTCGCTGGCAGGGGTCGAAATAGAGGACAGAGATATATCCCCATTGAGCAGCCTATATCGAACCGTGAGGACAATTGATGCAATTCTTGAAAACATACCAAATGAGGAAAGCGAGGTAATGCTTAATATGGTCAATTGGATTGCGGACGATTCAGCTCAAATGAAAGAGGAGCGTGACTCTTGGCGGGATACGCTGATAGAGCATCCTCGAATCGTTTGCAATGCGCACTCGAGAGAAATGTATGCTCTGTTAGAACAGCTGCATAGCTGCAAACATGCAAAGACAATAATCTCAATGGAGCTGATTGAACTGAGCGGCGGGGATACATACCCTTCGGATGATATACAGCCAAGTATGAGTAAGGTTGGCGATATTCTTAGTGACATTATCATTTCCGGACCGGAGTCCCTCTACGAAGAAGATGCTGTAATTATGCTGGATTATATCTTCCGTCTTTTGGATAATCCGGTTTCTGTGGAAGATGAACTCGCCTATTGGAAGGGACGGTGCGCGGCATGAAACTGGAGCTGTCCCACGCAGAACGCAATACACTGCTGGACGCGGCAGGGCGCGACAAGATAGCATCTGCTGCGGGCGCGTTGCTGGAGCAGGCGAGAGCTGCGGGGCTGACGCACCTGCAGACGATCGCGCTGGTGGACTATATCCGTCTCCGGCTGGAAACGCCGCCCGACTTCGGCGGTTTTGAAAATAAGGCGGGTTGACTTTATGCCTTGCATTATACCACGGAAAGGAGGGAAGCACCACGATGCAAAACTACCAGAATATTTACCAAACTGCCCGTGAGGGTGCGGGTTTGACGCAGGAAGCCGCAGCGGAGCGGTTAGGCTGGTCGGTGCGCTGCCTGCAGGACATTGAGCAGGCCATCCGTGAGCCGTCGCCGGAAAAGGCGGCGCAGATGGCGGCGGCCTACCGCGCGCCCTGGCTGCGGGGGTACTATTGCAACCGCTGTCCGCTGGGCTGCGTATGGCACAGGCCGGAAAGCAACGTTGAGCTGCAGCAGCTTGCGCTGGAGGTAGGGCTGGAGGCCGAGGACTACGAGCAGGAGCGGCGCGACGCGCATGATCTGGCGCGGATCGCGCTGGACCGGAAAATCGATGATGCGGAATACCCACGCTATCAGGCGATACAGCGGCGCATGCTGCGCCGTGCGTATCTGGCAGAGATGGCCTCAATAGCGGGGGAAACGCAGGTGGAAAGATGAACAAGCTCAGCGGAATAAAATACAGCGAGGAGGTGTGCCTATGGAAAGCAAAAACCGCAGGCTGGTTATGGAGCAGGCGTTCACGCTCGCCAGCGGCCGCAAGGCAGTGTGCCGGATCTATGACGACGAGAATACGGTACCCAAGTCCAACGCAGAAGAACACCAGAGGTGTGTTGACCGCATGAAAGAGGTAGCTGCGAACATATTTATGCGGGCCGAATTGGCAAAGCAGCAAAAGGAAAGCGCCCAGGGCGGCGGCAACCGCGACTGAGCGCAAAGAAATAAAAGCTACTTACAGGATAAAACAAAAACCCTGCGCTGTCAAGAGGCGGCGCAGGGGAAACGGAGGAATAAACGATGGTTACAAATTGGCTGTTGATGATGCTGGGGATAGGGTGCCTGTATCTGGCGCTCGGGATTTGTATGGACCGGCTGCTCGGCCGTGTGCTGGAGAGGAGGGGGCGGCGGTGAAAGTCACCGAGGCCCTGCTGGCCGAACGACTGACAGCGCGGCGTGCTGTGCAAGCGGCGGCTCCCGCCTCTGTCCCGCACGGACGGGAGGGAAAAAGGGAGCGCTGGACGGCCGAGCAGACCGCGCGGCTGATTGAGCTATGGACAGAGGGGACCCGCGATTATGTGCAGCTTGCCGATGCAGTCGGTGCAACGGTCGAGCGTACCCGCCGCAAAATCGACAACCTGGTCGCGGCGGGCCGTCTGCCGCCGCGCGCGGGGGATAAGGACCGGAGCAGTCCGGCCCTGTCTCCGCATGCCTCCGAGGCCACAGCGGATAAAGCGGAGCCGCCTGCGTTGCCGGACGCAAATGCAGCGCTGGCCGAGCTGGAGGCTCTGCTTACGCGCGCCGCTGCGATCGTGCAGGCGCTGCGCGTGCTGACAGGGGGAGGGGGCAGTAAAGGATGACTTATCATTTCGACGGCCAGATCGCTGCCATGTATGGCGTGGATGAGGCGGTCTTTATCGCCATGCTTCAATTTTGGATCGCAAAAAACGAAGCCAACGACCGCCATTTCCATGACGGCCGGTACTGGACATATAACAGCATCCGTGCAATGGAAAGGCTGTTTCCCTGGTGGAGCAAGCGGCAGATCGAGCGCATCGTCAAAAAACTGAAAGACGCCGGGGTCGTGCTGACGGCAAATTACAACCGAGACAGCCATGACCGGACGCTGTTTTATTCGCTCGATGAGAGTAAATTGCCCATTTCCCCGTTTTGTCGCGAGCTGTCCCCAAACGGTGACAGCACCCCGTCCCCAAACGGTGACGACTTGGCACCAAACGGTGAAATGTATAAGGAACAGTTAAATACACAGTTAAAAGAAGAAGAGGAAAAGCCGGACGGGAATATCAAACCGCTGGAACTGATGGAGCGGTATAACACGATCTGCACCGGTATGCCGCAGGCGGTCAAGCTGACGGAGAAACGGGCGAAAGCGGTGCGCCGTCTTTACGCAACCGGCTATACGTCCGAGCAGCTGATCGATGTATTTTACCGCGCGCAGGCAAGCAGCTTTTGCACGGGCAGCAACGACCGGGGCTGGCGGGCAGATTTCGACTGGCTCATGAGCGAAAATAACCTGGTCAAGGTGCTGGAGGGCAAGTACGGCGGCAGCGCCGCGCCTGCACCGCACCGTCAGAACGGAGGATACGAGCAATGGTAGAAAAGGCAACGCTGGACGCGGAATACAGCGTGATCGGCTGCCTGCTGGTGGACCCGTCGATCGTGGGCGAGCTGATCAGCCTGACACGGGCGGAGGATTTCAGCATCCCCGAGCTGCGCACGGTGTATCAGGCGGCGGTGCGGCTGTTTACGGCGGGACGGCCGGTGGACGCGGTAACCATTCGCGGCGTCTGCGGCGCGGAGTATAACAACCTGCTGCTGCAGTGCATGGATATCACGCCGACGGCGTTCGGCTGGAAAACGTATATAGCCGCTATGCAGGAGCAGACGCGGGTGCGGCGGCTGCGGGCGCTCGCAGAGCAGCTTGCAGAGGTGCGGACAAGCACGCAGGCGCGCGAGCTGATCGGGCAGGCGGGCGAAATACTCAGCGAGAAAAACCGGACGCGGGTCGTGACGATGGACCAGGCGCTGCTGCAGTTTTTCACCGAGCAGGGGGAAAAACGGAAATTTATCAGCTACGGGCTGGACAAGCTGGACCGGCGGCTGTACTCGGATCACGGGGATTTTGTGGTGCTGGCGGGGCGGCCCTCGGCGGGCAAAACCGCGCTGGCGCTGCAGATGGCGGCGCACATGGGGCAGCAGGAGCGGGTCGGCTTTTACAGTCTGGAGACCAGCCCCGCAAAGCTGACCAACCGCCTGGTGGCGAACCGCTGCATCATCGATTTTGCGCGCATCAACCGGCGCGAAATGACCGACGAGGAATGGCAGCGGGCGGCGACGTGGAAAAAGGAGGTCACCGCGACCGATCTGGAGCTGGTCCATGCGCCGGGCTGGGGCGTGCAGGATATCCTGACCACCGCGCTGGCGCGGCGGCAGCGGATCGTGTTCATCGATTACCTGCAGGAGCTGCGCGGGCGCGGGCGCGACCGGTTCGAGCAGGTGACCAATATTTCGCTCGACCTGCACACGATGGCGCAGGAGCACGGCATCCTGGTTGTGGCGCTCAGCCAGTTTTCCCGCGCCGCGGCCAGCCGCGCGGATGCCGCGCCCACGCTGACCGACCTGCGCGAATCCGGCCAGATCGAGCAGGACGCGGACGCAGTGCTGGCGCTGTATCTCGATCCGGACGAGGACGCGCCTGCGGACGACCGCAAGCTGCGTGTGCTGAAAAACAAAGAGGGGCGGCTGGGCGAGTTTTCGCTGTCGTTTGACGGCCAGCACCAGCTTTTTGCCGAGTATATGGACGGGCAGCTCGCCGCCGCGCGCCATGTGGCGCGCGTGGAGAAAAGCCACCGCGGGCAGCAGTCGGAAATCAAAACCGTGCCGGAGGAGGCCAAAAATGAACCTGCGTGAAGTAATCAAAATCCTGCGCTTTGAGCGCCGCCGCGTGCTGGCAATGAGCAGGGTATGCGAGCCGGAATTTGCAGGGGACTACCTGCGCACCGCCCGCGCGCTCGGCATCGCGGTCGAGGTGCTGGAGCGCGTGAGCGGTAAGCACCGAAGAAAGGATGATCGGAATGGGTAAGAAAGTTCGGATTTGTCTTGAAAGACAGAGACTTGGCATGGATGAAAATGGAAAACCATGTCCCGCAGGCATCTGCCTGACGCTGGGCGATGAGGACGGTGAGGAAATGACCGGCGCGGAATACGAAACATTCTTGCAGCAGGTCAAAATCGAAGAAGTGTTGCGGCTGGCCTGCCTTGATAAGCTGTACACCCCGGCAGACTGCCGCCTGATCACACCGGACGAGTACGACCGGAAATATGGGGAGGACGAACCATGCTGAAAGCAGAAGTAAACGGAACACATGTTACCGTGGAGATGCACGGTTCTGGCCTGACCCCGTATGCGGATGTCATGCGCCTACTGCTATCTGTGTATGACGGTTTGGAAAACACGATGATTGGTGCAGGAGATGCGCTGCTGGCTTATATTTCTGACTCCATAGCAAACGGTGAGTTCTTAAAATGCGCAAGGGAAGGGACTGAGAAAACATGAAAACCATCTCGATTGTCAACCTCAAAGGAGGTGTCGGCAAGACGGTGACCGCGGTCAACCTTGCGGCGATCCTGGCGACCGAATACGGCGCGCGGGTGCTGCTGATCGACGCGGACCATCAGGGCAACGCGTCGAAATTTTACCGGATACCGGCCGAGCCAGGCAGCCTCGCGGACCTGTTTGAGGGCATGGCGGCCTGTTACACAGACCTGATCCAGCACACGATTTACCGCGGGCTGGACGTGATACCGGCCGATATGTCGCTGGCGGCGCTCGACCTCGACGGCAGCCTGCCGGACGACGTGCATGGCCGCCCACCGCGCGAGCGTGCGCTGCGTGCGCTCACCGATCTGCGCGACGCGGTGATCGAGGACGACGCATATGATTATATCATTATAGACTGCCCGCCCGCGTTCTCGCTCGCGTCCATCTCAGCGATCGCGGCGAGCACGGATATTGTGATCCCGCTCAAGCCGGGCGGCTTTGAGATCGACGGCATGGCCGAGCTGACGCGGCAGGTGGAAAGCGTGCGGCGCGTCAGCCCGTCGGTGCGGATCGCGGGCGTGCTGCTGACCATGTGGTACAACGATCCGGACATAATCGGGGTGGAGGACTGGCTGCGGAAAAACAGCGGACAGCGTGTGTTTAACAGCCATATCCGGCTGTCGCGGCCGGTAGATAAGTCGGTTTTGGGAGGCGAGCCGATCTGCCAATGGTCGCCCACCTCGGGCGCGGCACGGGATTACCGCGCATGGGTGCGGGAGTACCTGGGAGGTGTGGACGATGGCGAAACGGCTTGACGTAGGCGCGCTGCTGGGCGCGGCGGTGTCCGATTCGAACACCATGCAGGTGCATGACATCCCGCTGGCCGCGATTGATGAGAATGAGGATAACCGCTACGACCAGTGGAACATTGACGAGCTGGCCGAGAGCATCCAGGTGGTCGGCCTGCAGCAGCCGCTGGTCGTGCAGGCAAATGGCGAGCGGTATCTGCTGATTGCAGGGCATCGCCGCCGGAATGCGCTGGCCCTGCTGGACCGCAAAACCGCGCCCTGTATCGTGCTGGCCGCAGACCTCGACCCATCGCGGCGCACGCTAATCCTGCACTGGACCAATACAATGGCGCGCGGCGGCGCGGGCCTGACCGGCAGCGAGGTCGCAGGCGCGGCAAGGGAGATCGAGGCGGCGCTGGTTGATCTCAAACAGCGCGGGGTGGTGGAACTGCCCGGCAAACTGCGGGAATATGTCGCGGGCGTGCTGCAGGTGAGTGAGGCCGCGCTTGCGCGGGCAAAGGCGATTGATAACCACCTGATCGCTGCCTGGAAAGCTGACTACAAAAAGGCGCACATCAACGAGGCTGTGGCGTATGAGCTGCAGGGCTGCGACGAGCGACTGCAGGAACAACTGCGCGGGGTATATCAGGACAGATTGTGGTGCCTCGACGCAAAAAAGGTCAGGGCGCACAAAAAGGCAGACGCAGCGGGCTTCGCCCCGCTGACCTGTCCGGCCGAGAGATCCCCTGAACCATGTGTGAGCACGGATAAACGCGCGGCGGCGGTAAAGCGCGGCGAATGCCCTGGCTGCTGTCACGACTGCGAGCGGTCTGAGAGCTGCGAGTGGGTATGCGGCAAAGTAAGCAAGGCGAACCGCGCGCATGCCGAGGCCGAGGCGCGGCAGGAGGAGCACGAGCGTGAGATCGACGCGTTTGAGGCGTCGCCGCTGGCTGCGGTGCGGCAGCATATGCGTGCAATGCTGGCGCAGTACGGCGTCACGGCGCCGAACGAGCTGGACGAGCCGCTCTGCTATCGCGTCGGTTGGGTTTTTACAGATGATCCATTTGCGTATCGAGCGCTGGACCTGGCTGATACGTTTGCCCTTGCTGAGCAGATCGGCATTGATCTGCAGGAGCTGCTGTTCGGCAATCCGGCGGGTGCGCCGTTGCGGGAGTTGGCGCAGGGGATAGAGCAGGCGGTGGCCGAGCCGCCGCAGGTCAATGTAAACAGCCATGTGTGCGTGACGGGGCTGAGCAAATACGGCGTATGCGGAGCAGCGCAGTGCTGCGATGAGTCTTACGCGTGCTGCATCGCCTGTCCAAAGGATTGTAACGGCCGTTGTGGTTGGCTACCGAAAGCTACGCCGCAGCCCGCGCCGGTCTGGCACCCGTATCCGGCCGAGCAGCCGGACGAGGAGCAGGTGGTGCTTGTGCGCAAAAGCAACGGCTATTATTCAGCGCTCGTATACAGGGAGGGCGCGTGGTATCTCCCCGAAATACCGGATAGCCAGATGGATGTGCAGGTAGAGTGGTGGTCTGCCGCACTGCCGCCGAAAACAGGGAGGGAATGAAATGACGCGGGAAGAAGCGGTTAAATTTGCGGAACACGCAGTAAACATGACCGATATACCAGAGGTCAAAGAGTTTTACAGGATGGCCGCTGTCGCCCTCACCCCGCCCACGCAGGAGCAGGTAAATAAGGCGTGGAGAGGGGAGTGGGAAGATATGAGAGAGGCTTACAACGATGTGCCAAAGCGGAGATGTTCGCGTTGTAAAAGAGTGTTTATTGGGCCTGATACACCGTTCTGCGAGGCTTGCGGTGCTCCCATGACGGACGAGGCCGTGGAGATGGTGATGGAGAGATGGGAGGAGCTGAATGGATAATCTGACAGCAAGCCGGATCGCTGGCGGGAACACAGCATATAAGCGAGTTGCGAGTGACTTTTACCCAACACCGCCAGAGGCTACCGTAGCCCTGATGGATTTCCTGGATCTCCCGAAAGGTACAAAAATCTGGGAGCCAGCCTGTGGTCAGGGCCACATGGTCAAGGTAATGGAGCAAATGGGATACTCTGTAATCGGGACGGACATCCAGTTTGGAGATGATTTCCTGACCACCCCCCTGATGGACTGCGAATGGATTATCACCAACCCGCCGTTTTCCCAGTCAGAGCAGTTTATCGCTCGCTGCATTGAGCATGGCCTACCATTTGCGCTGTTGCTTAAATCACAATACTGGCATGCGGCGAAACGCCATCCGCTGTTTAATCTGCAACAGCCTGAGGCGATACTGCCGCTGACATGGAGGCCGGATTTCATGTTCAAGACCAGAGGGAATGGTTCGCCTCTGATGGATGTAATGTGGGTACAATGGCACCCAGACTATCACTCTACGACCCACTACATCCCGCTTCACAGACCAACTAAAGAAAGAATGGAAGTGCTGAAAGATGGCAAGGGCGATTGATGCATATACACTAAACAATGATCTCGTGTCTTGGTACAATGACACCGAAGATGAAAAGGAAAAATCTATCCTACGGCGGATGATGCAGAGAGTGGTTCAAGCGCCCACAATCACCCCGCCGAACGAGGCGCTGACGCTGGAGCAGCTGCGGGAGATGGATGGGGAGCCGGCATACGTTGTATCGGCAATAGGAGAGCGTTCCGAATGGTACATTGTTGACCTCGAAGAAAACGAGCTTAAAAATCCGTGGGATAGGATCGCGCTTGATAACTGGGACGAAAGATACCCGTACACGGCCTACCGCCGCCCGCCGGATGGAAAGGAGACCATCAAATGAAATGTAACGATTGCGGAAATTTGGGATGGGGCGATGACGAGGGGGAACTCGTCTATGGTTGGTGTAGAGTACGTCAGTATTGCCCAGACCTTGGAATTGAAAGAGATTGTTCGAGTTTCCTCAAAAAGCGGCCAGATGCCCTCTCCACGCTCCAGATCGAAAACGAGAGGCTGCGGGCTGAGCTGGAGCAGGTAAAGCGGGAGAAGGATGCGGCGGCAAGCGATCTGGAAAGCGTTATGGCCTATCGCGGTGATAATGGTGATAATTTAGACACTTGTCAATTCTGCAAAAACGGCCAGTGCTATGTAAGGGGCGGGACAAAACAGTGCCTCCCGCAATGGCGCGGCCAGAAGGAGGAATGACATGAAGCGATACACGGAAAAGCACTACGATGAGAACGGCTATTATCTCATCTGTAGTGGGAATTGCGAAACGCTTAATTGTGGTGACTGTGGCATCTTGGACAAAATCGTTGACCGCCTCGCCGCCTACGAGGACACGGGGTTGGAGCCGGAGGACATCAAACGGGCATTTAATGAAGCTGCTGTTTTAAAACTGGCCGGACAAGCCCTTGGTATAACACCTGACCGCCTCCGCGAACTGGCACAGGCAGACAGACTTCTTGGAAAAAAAGTGTATGAGCCAAACAAGCGGGGGATTGTTTCCACATACGAGGTTATTTCAGTCCACATTTCTTATTGCTCTGTCTTGGTAGGGTGGAATTTGATTGATGGAATTTATTCCAATCTGAATGGATTTGAAATTTCCGCACTGGGAAAATCCGTCTTTCTCACCCGCGCAGAGGCCGAGACCGCACTACGGAGGGAGCAGGATGGCTGATATTATGATGTTTGTAGCTTCCGTTGAGTGGATAGTCTTGGGTATTCTTACCTTTTGGAAGCTTAGGGGATGGAACAAAAAAATGGATGAACTGTACGAGGATATGAAGAAACAGTGGGAGGAGCAGGAATGAAGGAGTACATCACAAAGGCGAAAGTCATTGAAGCGATTGAGAAAGCTGTTGCTCCAGAAATTACTACAATAGGAGACTATGAAACTATTGGGGTATTCACAAGGGAATCCATTGAACAGATTGTATCCAACCTCCCCGCTGCCGACGTTGCGGAGGTGAGGCGCGGGACAAAACAATGCCTCCCGCAATGGCGCGGCCCAAAGGAGGGAAAGGAGGATGCCTGATGACCAGAACGAGAAAAAAGTGAAACTGGAAAAATGCTCTAAACCCGAATTGATTTGGGTGATACGGAGAATGTGCCAGTATGCGCTCTCAGAGCGGGAGCTGCGGCTTGCACTGAACGACCTCAAATATAAACGCGAAAGTGACCGGACCGAAAAGGCAAACGCACTGCTGACCGAGCAGCGCGTCGCGACCGAACAGTATATTGATCTGCTACGACGCTATGAGGGGAAAGCAATTAAAGATATCCCACCCAAAACGCTGGAGCGGGCTGATGCAGCGCTTTCCAGAGCGCGTGCTGCTGATCGGGCGTGGCGTAAACTGATGGGGTGAAAAGCGATGAATAAAGACTTGGGCTGCTGTACGCATTACAACCGGCAGGGCTATTATACCGGCTATGTGATGCTTCCTGTTTTCCGCGTCCGCATCTGCCGGAACTGCGGCGAGGTGCATGCCGAGTGGAGCAGGGCGGCAAACCTCCTGTTTATGGGACTGTTCCGCTGGTTTTGGAGTGGCAAAGTGCATATTTTGGGACGTTGGTCAGACGATGAATTGTAAAAAAGATCATTAAAAGATTGACAAACCCGAAATTTGCGGATATTCTGAAAAATCATAAAAACGAGGGGTGGGAGGCTGCGGCCTCCCTGAACCCGTTTTAGTGTCCGATTTGAACACGGAGGGCAAATGAAACGACGCAAAACAACGCGCGCGGGTCGGCTGGTGTGGGACATCGCCTACACAGTGCCGCGGCCGAACGCCAGCAAAGAGGAGCGCAAGCGTATCCGCGAGGTGACGGCGGAGCAGATCGCGCGCACCAACTGCAATAACGCCCAGCGCAAATTGGAAATGCTGATGGCTGCCAATTTCGAGCCGGAGGACCTGATGATCACCGCGACATACCGTGACGCGGATCTGCCAGAGAGCGCAGAGGTCACGCGGCGACGGCTCGGCAAGGTGTTTGCGCAGCTCCGCGCCTACCGGAAAGCGCGCGGCCTGCCGGACCTGAAATATATCTATGTGCTGGAGGGGCGGCACGGGGACCACCGGCCGCACGCACATATTATCCTGAATGCGGTCGGCGGCGACCTCGAACTGTTTAAGTCGCTCTGGATATGGGGAGACGACGTCCAACTGAGTTACATCCGCGAACGCGGGTACGATGGCTGGGCGGGCTACCTCACCAAGGAGCGGCGGGAGGCCAGCCTCAATGGCAAAAAGCAGTTCGTCGGCTCGCGGGGCCTCGAGCAGCCGGTCACCACTTATGAATGGGTGGACGACGGCGCAAGCGTGGATGCGCCGCCTGGCGCGCAGGTGCTGGACGAGGGCGGCGGCCGGAATGAGACGGCGAGCTGCCGCTACATTAAATACCTGCTCCCAAGGCGGGAGCCGAAACTATATAAACAACGCGCACGCACGCGCGTTGTTGCTGGCTTGGAATGCCCATTAACATCTCACACAGGCATGGAGAAAAAGCCGCGACCACCTCGACAAACCCGAAAAACAGCGTATAATAGGAGATAAGGAGTTGCCATGATCAAAAACGGATGGTACTGCTGCCCCAAATGCGGCCGCAAGTTGTTTCCAATCAGCGACAAGACGCTGATCCGCAATCTGGAATACCAGTGCAAGCACTGCAAGGAAAAATTCAACATCGAAATCGAGCCACGAGCCTTGGAGCCATGAGCCTAACACGACACGGAATGATCCGGTCGACGTTAGGCTCTTTTTCTTTTGCCCGAAAGGAGGGCATGCCGTGAAAACCATAGCCGAAATGATACCGGAATACGAGGCCAACCTGGACGCGCTGCGGGCGCGGCGGCTGGAGCTGCTGGAACAGCGCAGGGTGGAGCCGCGCTTTGAACTGCGCTACCGGCTCACCGGCCGCATCGTGGCGATCAACCAGATCATCGCCAGCACCACGGCGGCGCTGGCGGCCATGATGGACTATGGCAAGTAAGCCCCTGCGCCCCTGCCTGCACCCAAGCTGTACAGCGCTGGTGCGCAGCGGCTACTGCGAGCGGCACCGGCCGCCGCGCGTGGAGAGGCGCAGCGAGGACAGCCGCCGCTGGCGGCGCTGGTACAGCCTGCCGGTCTGGACTGACGACCTGCGGCCGGAGCAGCTTGCCCGCGAGCCGTTCTGCCGAGAGTGCGCTGCTCACGGCCTGCGGGTGTACGCCACCGACGTGGACCATGTCGTGCCGCACGATGGCGACTGGTCGAAGTTTATCGACCCAGAGAACCTGCAAAGCCTTTGTCACTCGTGCCACGGCCGCAAAACCGCCGCCGAAAGCAGGGCAAAGGCGCGCGGCAAACGCCGGTGACCGGCCGGACGCTCGGACAGGCGCGGCGCGGGCCTGACGCGCCCGAACCCTGGCGGGAAATCCGTGGATTTCCCGTACATCCCCCCACCCTGGAAAAGTTTCGGGGCGGGGTGCGTAAGACCGCAGGCCCCCCTCCGCGTGGGATTTTCTCCCCACGGCGGGAAAACGATGGTCAACTGTGTCCCCATAGCGGGAGGGAACGAGGTGAATCGAATGGAAACGACAACAAAACTGGAGCTGCTCGACCCTGCGGCGCTGATCCCGTCCGCGGCAAACCCGCGGGTGCATAGCCAGCGGCAGATCCGCGAGCTGCGCGCCAGCCTGCGCGAGTACGGCGTGGTGTCGCCGGTGCTGGTGGATCAGGAGCGGAACATCATCGCGGGGCATGCGGTGGTGGAGGCGGCGCTCGCGGAGTGCGTGCCTGCCGTGCCGTGCGTGTATGTGGAGCATCTGACGCCCACCCAGCGTAAGGCCTACATGATCGCATCAAACCGCCTTGCTGAGAAATCCCATTGGGACGACGGCCTGCTGGACGCCTGCCTGCAGGAGCTGTTCGACGCGGGCTTCGACCTGCGGTTGACGGGCTTCGGGGAGTACCGGCTGTCCGACGCGCTGGCGCGGGACGCCGCGCCCGACCTGCCCGACGGGGGTCAAGAAATTGACCAGTGCAGGAGGGGCGACCTGTGGGAGCTGGGGAGCCACCGCCTGCTGTGCGGCGACGCGACCAGACCGGAGGACATGCGGCGGCTGATGCGGGACGAGCGGGCGTGGCTGCTGCTGACCGACCCGCCATATAACGTGGACTACCACGGCGGCACGGCCGAGCATCTGACGATCGCAAACGACAACCTGCCCGCGGACCGGTTCCAGGCGTTCCTCACCGACGCGCTGACGGCGGCACGCGGGGCGCTGATGCCCGGCGCGGCGTTTTACATCTGGTACGGCGCGTCCAGCACGATGCAGTTCCTTGCGGCCTGCCAGACGGCAAAGCTGCCCGTCCACGCTTACCTTGTATGGGTCAAAAACCAGTTTGTGCTGGGGCGGCAGGACTACAACTGGCAGCACGAGCCGTGCCTTGCGGGCGGGCTTGCGCCTGCGGATTACGACGGGTGCCTGTACGGCTGGGACGCGCGGGCGGGTCACCGCTGGTTCGGCGGGGACGGGCAGGGTACGGTGTATTTCTGCGACAAGCCGCAGGAGAGCGCGGAGCATCCGACGATGAAGCCGGTGGAGCTGTTCGCGCGGCAGATACGGAACAGTACGAAAAAGGGCGAGCTTGTGCTGGACCCGTTCTGCGGCTCGGGTACGGCGGTGCTTGTCGCCGAGACCTATGGCCGCAGGTGCAGGGCGATGGAGCTGTCCCCGCATAACTGCGATGTGATCATCCGGCGGTGGGAGGAAATGACCGGCCGCAAGGCCGTGCTGCTGGAGGGAGGTGCGGCCGATGGCGGGACCGAGACAGCCGACTGACCTGCTCGTCCTGAACGGCCGCAAGCACCTGACCAAAGCGGAGGCCGAGGCGCGGCGCGCGGCCGAGGTGAAAGCGCCGCCGCCCAAAAGTAAGCGGGTGAAGCCACCGGCCTACCTGCCGGAGAGCCTGCACAAAAAGTTCCGCACGCTGGCAAAGCAGCTCATCGAGATCGGCATTTTAGCGGAGATCGATTACGACTGCCTGGCGCGCTACCTGCTGGCCGAGCAGGCGTACCTGGCGGTCACCGAGCAGGTCAACCGCGCGATCGCGAATCAGGCGATCGCGCTGCTGGAGGACCTGTCCAAAACGCAGACGCGGTATTTCAACCAGTGCGACCGCGCGGCGGCCGCGCTGGGCCTGACGATCTCCAGCCGGTGCCGTCTGGTGGTGCCGAAGCCGCCCGAGGACGAGGCGGCGGGCGACCCGATAACATCTGTTCTGGGTAGGGAAAGGCGGCGCAGGGCATGAAAAACGGAATCATGTGCAGCCTGCTTTGCCCAATGATCAACAAGTACGGCTTTTGCGAGAGCGCGCTGCGCCGCGTCGAGCGGGTGCAGGAGTGCCCGCATGATAAACTGCGGGCGGTGTCCAAATTGAACACGGGAGGGGAAAATCATGGTACTCGAAATTGATTATGAGCCGAAGGCGCGTCCTCTCAGGATTGGTGTCTACACGGATAGTCTGCCCGACACAAAAAGAAACTTTAACGAGTTGTGCCGGCGGTCTGGTGCGGAGATCGCTATGGAAACACTGAATTGGATACTGTTAAGAGATGAGACGAAATTCATCTTTCTTACGAGGAGAACCCCGTCCTACTATCTTAAGGGCCGGCTTTTTGACCAGTGGATGATCGACAGCAATTATCTGTCAGGCGCGGTGCCGTACTGCATATGGGACGAGATGGTCTGGTCGTTGCGATTCTCCAGTGTACCGGAGGATTATCGAATCCGTTACACCAAGATGTAATTCTTAATCTTTCCGGCGCTGTGACGGGCGGCGAGAGCTGCTTGGAATGTGCTATGGCGGCAGGCGGTGTTCCGACCACCGCCCGTCCGTCACAGCGCCGGAGCGGAGAGGAGGTGCGCCGGATGTTTGACGCCGAGGCGGCGTCGTTTGTATGTGATTTTATCGAGTGTTTGACCTGCTCGAACGGCGCGCCGTTCCGGCTCATGGATTGGCAGCGCGACGCTGTCACCGAGTTCTACGGCCAGCTGATCGAGGCCGAGGGCGGCGGGGCGGACCCCGCCGGACTGTACATCCGGCGGTACCAGTACCTCTATCTGGAGATCGCCAAGAAAAACGGCAAGTCCGAGCTTGCCGCCGCGCTGGGCGTGTACCACCTGTACGCGGACGGGGAAATCAACGGCGAGGTGTATGTCGTCGCGGCGGACCGCGATAACGCGGGCATCGTGTACGCGGCCGCGAAATGGATGGTGGAGCATTCGCCCGCGCTGAAAAAGCGCAGCCGTATTGTGGACAGCACCAAGACCATCTACGACACGGTGAGCGGCTCCCAGCTCAAGGTTTTGTCCTCGGAGGCATACAGCAAGCACGGCTACAAGCCGTCCTGCGTCATTTTCGACGAGCTGCACGCGCAGCCGAACCGCGACCTGTGGGACGTTATGACGTTCGGCGCAGGCGACGCGCGCGAAATGCCTGTGTGGATCGTGCTGACGACGGCGGGCGACGATCCGGACCGGAAGAGCATCGGCTGGGAGGTCCACGAAAAGGCGCTGTCCATCCTGCGGTGCCGCGAGGGGCGCGCCCGCGAGGGCGATATGGACGACCCGCGCTGGCTGCCGATCGTGTACGGCCTTGGCCTGATTGAGGACGAGGACGAGCTGAAGAATATCAACATCTACGACGAGGAATTGTGGCGGCGCTGCAACCCCTCGATCGGCAGGACGGTGAAGCTCAGTACCATCCGCGCGGAGGCGCAGGAGGCCAAGCGCAGCGAGGCGGCGGAGCGGCTGTTCCGCTGGCTGCGGCTCAACCAGTGGATTGCCACGCATACGGTGGGCTGGATACCGGTCACGATCTACGACAAGACGCAATGGAACCCCGAGGGGTGCGCGCACTGGCGCGACGCGGTGAAGCTGCTGCACGGTAAGCGCTGCTTCGGCGGCGGGGACCTTTCCAAGAGCACGGACCTTACCGCGTTTACGCTGCTGTTCCCGCCCCAGGAGGGGCTGGACAAGTGGGTGGCGCTGTTCACAGGCTGGATACCGCTGGACGACATCGAGGCGCGCGAGCGCGCGGACCACGCGCCCTACCGCGACTGGATACGGGCGGGCTTTCTCCGCGGCTGCGAGGGCGACGTGATCGATTATGAGGACGTGATCGACACCATCATGCAGGCCGCCAAAGACTACGACCTGCGGATTGTTGGCTTTGACCCGTGGCTTTCCACCACGATCACCCAGCGGCTCATGTCGCTGATCGCGGGGGCGGGCAGGCCGACGCAGATCGTGGAGATTCCGCAGAGCATGAAAAGCATCAGCCCACCCATGAAAGAAATGGAACACCTCATCCGCACGCACGAGATGCTGCACGTCCACAACACGGCCGCGCGGCAGTGCTTTGCAAACGTGCGGTGCGATACGGACAGTAATGAGAATATACACCCCAATAAGAAGCGCTCGCGCGGGCGCATCGACATTACCGTGAGCTGGATCATCGCGTTTGCGGCGAGCAGGCTGGCCGCGGGTCCCAGCATCAACGAAAAAGTACAAGCGGAGGATTGGAGCCTATGCTGAAAAAGATAAAAACCACGCTCTGGCTGTATCTGGACGACCTGCTGCTGATCGCGGGCGGGGCCTGCCTGTCCCGCGCGGCCGCGCTGGTCCATCCGGCGCTGGGCTGGGGCGCGGCGGGCGCGTTCCTGGTCTGGTACGGCCTGCTGGTCGCCCGTGCGGACGCGGGGAGGTGGCGTAAATGATCGCAAGCAAAGCGGCCGCGCAGTCGGTCAGCTATGAGGCGGTGGACTACGACGAGTTCCTGCAGCGCATCGCGCGCGTGTTCTCACTGGATAACGACGCGGACGAGATCGCGGTGTCAAACGCGGAGCGGCTCTCGCCGGTGGCGGCGGCGCACCGTATCCTGACCAACTCCATGAGCCTGCTGCCAATCGCGCTGCGGCGCAGGGCGGGCGGCGAGCGGCAGGAGCTGACCACGCGCCCCGACCTCGATTATGTGCTGCACAGCCGCATGAACGACGCGATGAGCCCCGCGATGGGCAAAAAAATCATGATGAGCCAGGCGTTTTGGCACGGCCTGGGCGCGGCGTACATCGAGCGGGACGCGGTCGGACGCGTGAAAGAGCTGATCCCGCTGCAGACGGCGGGCTACCAGTACCTGAAAGACCGTGAGACCGGCCAGAGCTGGTATGCGTTCACAGTGGACGATATGGTGCGCAAGTTCCAGCCTGGGGACCTGCTGCTGTGCTTCTTCGAGAGCTACGACGGGAAATGGGGACGCGGCGTGCTCGACCTCGCCCGCGAGACTGTGGCCACCGACCGCGCGGCGCAGAAATACCTGCGCAAGTTCTACGCGGGCGGCGGGCGGCTGAGCGGCATTATCGAGATCGACACGGACGCGGACCGGAACACGCGCGCCAAGGTGCGCGACGCTTTCAACGAGTACGCTTCGAGCATGGACAACGCCTACAAGGTCGCGGTGTTGGACAAGGGGATGAAGTTCACCTCGCTCGGCGTCACGCAGTCTGAAATGCAGTTTATCGAAAGCCGCAGCTTCTCGGTGGAGGAGATCGCACGGTTTACCGGCATCCCCGAGTTTATGCTGCAGAGCGGCAAGCAGAGCTACAACAGTAACGAGCAGCAGCAGCTCGTGTTCGTAACCAACGCGCTCGTACCCCATGTGACCATGTGGGAACAGGAATGGGCGTACAAGCTGTACACGGACGCGGAGCTGCGGGACGGCTGCTACATGCGCTTCAACGTGTCCGCGCTCATGCGCGGGGACGACGCGACGCGCAGCAAATTTTATCAGACGATGGTGTACAGCGGCATCCTGAACCCTGACGAGTGCCGTGCGATGGAGGAGCGCAACGCGATCCCCGGCGGCGCGGGGCAGCGGTTCTTTATCACGAAAAACCTGGACACCATCGACCATATTGTACAGGGGGAGGTGAAATAGTGAGGACACAGATGAACGGCTATGTCGTGTCGGACGACGACGCGGAGCTGTACCGGTATTTCGGCTTCAGCGTGGTGTCGCCGCGCGACGTGCGGCAGGCCATCGCGGACAATCCCGAGGGCGAGCCGCTGACGCTGGAGGTCAACTCGGGCGGCGGCAGCATGTTCGCGGGGTATGAGATTTACACCATCCTCAAGGCGGCAAACATCCCGACCGAGGTGGAAATCCAGTCGCTGGCCGGTTCGGCCATGTCGGTGGCCGCGATCGGCGCGGACGTGGTGCGCGCCTCGCCGGTGGCGCAGTTTATGATCCACCTGCCGAGCCTGCGCACCGAGGGAGACAGCGTGGAGCACAGGCGCAGCCTGCAGGCGCTAAGCTCGTTTAAGGCGAGCGTACTCAACGCCTACGAGCTAAAATGCGCGGGCAAAAAGACGCGCGGCGAGCTGGACGCCATGCTGCGCGCCGAGACGTGGATGCCCGTGCAGGACGCGATGGCGGCGGGCTTTGTAGACAGCGTGCTGTACGACGAGGACGGCGTGATCGCCAGCCAGGCGGTGATGTGCGCGCAGAGCGGCATCCGCGCGCTGGCGACCGCGGGCGGCCTGCCCGATGCGGCCGAGCTGAGGGCGCGCAAGGCCGAGATGGACAAGGGCGGCAGCCCGCCCACGCAGGAGCCGGAGGGCGATAAAAATGCGCTCGCGCTGGCAAAGGCACGGCTCGAGCTGCTTAAAAATATGTGACGGGGCGGCAGCCCCAGAGAGGAGAACAATATGGATTACAGCAGGAAAATTGCCGAGCTCAAGGCAAATAAGGGCGCGCTTGTGACGCAGGCGAACGCCGCGGCGGATGCAGGCGAGCTGGACAAGCTGACCCAGCTCAATGTGCAGATTGCCGATATCAACAACCAGATCAAGGCCGTGGAGGAGCTGCGCGCGGCTTCGGGCGGGCAGGCCGAGCCGGAGGGCAGCGGCAAGCCCGCGCCGGAGGACAGGGGCAAGGACCGCCCGTTCGCTTCGCTGGGAGAGCAGCTGCGCGCGGTGATGCTGGCGGCCAAGGGTACGCCGGACAACCGTCTCGGGGCGGTAAACGCGGCGCAGGGGATCAATACCGGCAGCGGCACGGACGGCGCGTTCGCCATCCAGGAGGATTTCGCGGGCGTAATCCTGGAGACCGCCGCGACCTCGGGCGATATCCTGTCCCGCGTGGACAGCTACACGTCCGGCGCGGCGTCCAACGCGGTGCGCTTTATGACCTGCGACGAGACCGACGTTTCCGAGAGCGTGTACGGCGGCGTGCAGGCGTACTGGGCGAGCGAGGCCGCGACCGTCGCCGCCAGCCGGCCGAAGTTCTACGAGACCAAGATCGACCTGGACAAGCTGATGGCGTTTATCTACATCACCGAGGAGGCGATGGAGGACATGCCGTTTATGTCCGGCCTGCTCAATAACGCGATGGCGACCGCCGCCAACCGTCTGCTGGAGGGCGCGTGCATCGACGGCGACGGCGTGGGCAAGCCGCTGGGCATCCTGCACGCACCCAGCCTGGTCACGGTGGAAAAGGAGAGCGGCCAGACCGAAATGCTGACGTTTAAGAACATCGCGCGCATGTACGGCCGCATCCTGCCGCGCTGCAAGACGGGCGCGGTTTGGGTGATGCATCCGGACATGGCCGAGGAGCTGCCGTTCCTGACGCTGCCGGTAGGCACGGGCGGCGTGCCGGTGTACCTGCCGCCCACGGGCGCGACCGGCGCGCCCTACGCGACGCTGTACGGCAAGCCGATCATCGAAACCGACCATATGGCCGAGGTCGGCAAGGCGGGCGATATCGGCCTGTTCGATCTGAAACAGTACATGCTGCTGCGCAAGGGGACGGTAAAGCAGGATATGTCCATCCACGTTGAGTTCCTGACCGCGCAGAACTGCTTCCGGCTGCAGCTGCGCGCGGGCGGCGCGCCCAAGGGCAAAAACGCGGTAAAGCTCAAAAATTCCAAGGTGCTGCGCTCGCCGTTCGTGGTGCTGGGCGCGCGCTCGTAAGGGAGGTATTACGCTATGCTGAACAACCAGAGAATAACGGAAGCCATGCTGTCCGCGCCCGCGTCGCTCGCGGGCGACGGCAGCGTAACGTCCGCCTGGGCGGACATGAACAACCGCTATGATTACACGTTTCTCGTGGCGGTGGGCGCGATGGCGGCCAGCAAGGGCGTGAAGCTCGAGCTGCTCGGCTCGAACGATTCGGGCGGCAGCGGCGCGGAGACCATCAGGGAGCTGTCCCACACGGCGGACAGCGGCGGCGAGACCGGCCGCCTGTTCGCGGTGCGCGGCAGGGTGACGCCGGACTGGCGCTATCTGGCGGTGAAGCTCACCAATCTGGACGACACCACTGCGACGGTGGCGGCGGTCATGCTGGTGTCCGACACGCGCTATGTGCCGGACGACGGCGGAGTGACCGTCCTGCAGGTATGACCGCCGCGGGACGGGCGGCTGAGGCGGACGAGCGCCTCGCCGCCTGCAAGAAATACATGAAGGTGGACTATGACGAGGACGACGAGCTGATCGCCGGTCTGATGCAGGCGAACGACGCCTATCTGAGCGGCGCGGGCGTGCGGCGGGAGATAAATCCCGCCCAGCACGACCTGATCGTGCAGGCCATGACCTTGCAGATGTACGACGCGCGCGGCGCGGACACGCCCCAGCAGGCGCTGGAAACCGTGCCGCCCGTGGTGCGGCAGATGCTTAACCAGCTTAAATTACGATGTAATTATGGAGGTGCGGACGATGGCGGTACAAGCGGGTGAGATGCGGGAGCGCGTGACCATCCTGACGCTGGCAGAAAGGCCGGACGGCACAGGCTGGGAATGGCAGGCGGGAAAGACCACCTGGGCCAAGGTCGAAAAGACCGGTAAGCGCAGCCTGTTCTCCACCGTGGGCGCGAGCCGCGAGGAGTGGTGCGCCACGATGCGCACCCAGCCCCTGACGCTGCATCAGGCGCTGCGCTGGCGCGGGCATTTCCTTTTCCTTGCTGATTTGACCTTTCCGGACCGCCTGCATATGGAGGCGGCCGCCGTGATGGTTGAGCCGGTTATCTGCTCGGTGCGGCGGACAAAAATCGAGAAGAACGCACTGAACAATCCGACGCTGGCGGTTGACCGCATATTGTCGTTCCCTGCCTGCGTGACCGAGAAATACGAGGGCTTTACCCAGGGAGAAACGCACGACGCCACTACGCTGACCTATGTTGCGATCTGCCCCAAGGCGGTTACGCTGCGGGCGGGCGAGATTGTGACCATCGGCGGCTACAAGTTCCGTGTGCAAACCCAACACGAGCTGTCCGAGTACAAAAACGAGTACGAGATCACACGGGAGGCGGATACCTGATGGCAGACGGAGCGCAGGGACTGCGGCGCTTTGCCAAGCGGTGCGATGCTGAGCTGCAGCGCAAACGCGCCGATCAGCGCGCCATCCATGAACGGCTGGGCGCGCGGATGCAGACCGGTGTGCGCGGCCGGATCGCGGGCATGCTGGGCAACGCACACGGCGGACGGGATAAGGTCGCAGGGTGGCAAAAACTGTACATCGGATCGGGCGGCGGCTATGCGGCGGTCCGTCCGGTCAGCCCGCCAAGCGGAAAGGGCAGTCCAGGCGCGATCACAAATGCGATCGTGAGCGGACACAATATCCGGCGGCCCAGCGGGCGCGCGGCGCGGTACACGCCGGAAATCCATAAGCTGCGCGTGAGCGGCAGGGATTTTTATTCGGCTTACCGCAGCGAGCTTCCCAAAATGCTGCAGCGCGAGGTGGAGCGCTGGGGCGACGAAATGGCCGCCAGACTGGGAGGGAAATAAATGCTGAAAGTGAAAGAGCTCATGGACGGGGTAAACGCGGTGGTGGTGCGGCTGTATCCAGACCGCACCGTTTACACCGATGTACTCCCCGAGAAATTCGAGCGGCCGAGCTTTTTCCTGCGGCCGGAGGGGAGGAAGATCACCTCGCGCACGTCGTGCATAGTCGCGGTGGAGCAGATGATCACCATACAATGCATCGACAAGGTGGGCGACCGCTACGAAACGGAAACCGCCCGCCTGTATGATGTGACAGACACGCTGTCTGACGCCTTTCTGCAGCGCGGCGCGCTCATCTGCGGCGACCGCTGGCTGACCGCCGACCGTATCGATATTTCACGTTCGCTCGACGTGGCGGACGTAACCATCACCGTAACCTATGAGGACAACCGTCCGGCCGCGCCGGTGACGCAGCCGGTGGTCGAGAGCGTGGGCGCGGAAACAACACCAAAGGAGGAGTAACGATATGGGCTTGCCCTCTATTGATATTACATTCAAAACAGCCGCGCAGGTGACGATCGCAATGGGCGACAAGGGATATGTCGGCCTGATCGTGCGCGACACCAAGCAGGCGGGCGCGCATTACCTGACGCGGGCATCCAAAATACCCGCCGAGCTGACCGCGGATAACAAGGCATACATCGAGCGCGCGTTCGCGGGCTATGTCAACCCGCCCAAGGGCGTGTATGTGTATGTGACGGACGAGGAGGACGTAAACCTTGCGGAAGCGCTGGCGTATTTCGCCACGCAGGAAGTGGATTATCTGTGCGGCCCGCCTGATATCGAGGAGGCGGAGGCGCAGGCGGTTGAAAGCTGGCTTAAGGAGCGAAGGGAAGCGCACAGCCATATCAAGGCTGTACTGCCCAAACTGGTCGCGGACTACGATCCGGTGATCGATTTCGACGCGGACGGTATGACAGACGGAACGACCAGCTATACCGCAGCGCAGTATTGCTCGCGCATGGCCGGCATTTTCGCGGGTACGCCGTGGACGATGAGCGCGACCTATGCGCCGCTGCCCGAGTTGACCGACGTGACGCGGCTGGACAAGGAAACCGCAGACGCCGCGATCGACGCAGGCAAACTGATCCTCATTCACGACGGGCGGCAGGTCAAAATCGGCCGCGCGGTCAATTCGCTGACGACCACGACTGCCGAGCACGGCCCGATCTTCCAGAAGATTAAGGCGCTGGAGGTCGTCGACCGCGTGGACGCGGATTTCCGCGCCACCATCGAGGACACGTTCATCGGTAAATACGCGAACACCTACGACAACCGCATGCTGCTGGTAACGGCAGGCCGCAATTACCTGTACCAGTTAGAGGAGGCGGGTATTTTGCTGGCTGGCGGCTCTACGCTGGACATCGACGTGGAGGCGGTGCGCGATTACCTGGGCGATAAGGCGGACGACATGGACGACGATGAACTGCGCCATGCGGACACCGGCTCGCAGGTGTTCCTGACCGGTGCGTTCACGATCGTGGACGCGATCGAGGATGTTACCATTAAGATCGCGGTATAAAGGAGGACGGGATAAATGAGCACAAGCATGGATTCGGCCGCGCGCGTCATGTCCGGCACGCACGGCGAGGCATGGATGGACGACGAGCTGTGCGGCGAGACGCTGGGCCTGCAGGCCAAGGTGGCGGGAAACAAAGAGGACGTACCCATGTGCGGGCAGTTTATGGTGGACACCAAACTGATGAGCGCCAAGGGTACCGGCTCGATCCGCTTCCATAAGGTTAACAGCCGTATGGCAATTAAAATGAGCGACAACCTCAAGGCGGGCAGGGACACGCGCGTCAAGCTGATTTCCAAGCTGGATGATCCGGACGCTTACGGCGCGGAGCGCGTGGTGATCTACGACGCCTCGTTCGACGACCTGACGCTGGCGGACTGGGAGGCCGCGGCCAAGGGGCAGATCGAATGTCCGTTTACATTCACGCGCTGGGAGTTCCTGGACCTGGTCCAGCCGAGATAAGGAGGGAAACACAATGGCAGAGAAAAAGCAGAAATACGAACCGACTACAGTGGAGCGTCTGCTGGGCGCATGCAAACGCGAGCCGCAGGAGCAGCTGCTCCTCTTCAAAAGCTGGACGGATGAGACCGGCGTGCCGGTCGTGTTCCGTATCCGTGAGCTGAGCTATGACGAGGTGCGCGAGATACAGCAGATGCATGCTGGCAGAGATATCGCTGCGGCGGTTATCACAGCGGGTGTGGTTGAACCCAATCTGCGCGACGCGAGCCTGCAGAAAGCATGCGGTGCAGCGACGCCATATGAGGTTGTACACAAAATGCTTCGTGCAGGCGAGATTGAGGATCTGCAGGCCGCGATCGAGAAACTGTCCGGATATCGCGCCTCTACATTGGAGATTCTGGCGGATATCGAAAAAAACTGAGAGAGGATGACGAGACGTATGTGATGTACCTGCTGTTCCGGCATCATCACGTCTTGCCATCCGATTACCTGAAACTGCCGCCCGGCGAGCGGCTTGTGCTGCAGGCTTTTGTGCTGGCCGAGTGCCTGCCGAAAGTGCTGGAGGGCATCCGTTGGAGGGCGGAGAGCGAACGCATGCGGCGGGAGGAGGCGACGGGATATGCCTGATGTATCGATCGCACTGAGCGCAAAGGACAAGGTATCATCGATATTAAAGCAGGTCAGTCGGGCTTCCGGCGAAACCGCGAAAGATATTGATAAATTGCAGAACAGTCTGGACACGCTATCTGCCGCCAAGGTGGATATCAAGACCAACCTGTCCAAAGTGCAGCAGGAGGTTACGGAAGCCCGCAAAGCATTCCGCAAATTAGGCGATGCAGTAAGCGAGCAGAACTATAAAGACAAGCTTAGCGAGCTGGAAAAACTGGAGCAGCAATACTATGCGGTGTCTAAAAGTATCCGCATGGTTGAAAACGAGGAAACCTCGCTTGCAGGGACGCGCAGCAAAATCCTGAACCGCGGAGGCGGCAGCGGCGGGCAGACAAAATCCATCCTGAAGGGCCTTGCGGGGGCCGGTATCGGGCAAATGCTCAGCCAGAGCCTGTCCGGCGCGGCCAATACACTGATTGGCTCTTATTTTGGAGATGAGGCGGGAAGCGCAGTGTCCTCTGTGCTGGGGAACGCGCTATCCGGCGCAGCGATTGGCTCAATGCTCGGACCGGCTGGCGCAGCGATTGGTGCGGGAATCGGTGCGATTACAGGCGGCATCACTGCCGCAACAGAAACCTATGCCAAGCGCGACGAAGCGTTTAAGGCTTATGTGCAGGGGCAGGTGGAGGATGTCTTTTCCAGGCGGGAGGAGGACCTGTCCAGCGGCTCCAGCCTGGCCGCGCAGCGTGAAACCGACCTGATTTCATTTTCGACACTGTTCGGGGACGAGGGGACGGCGCGGAGCTATCTGGAGCAGGTAAAAACCATGGCGAATGCGACGCCGTTTCTGTATAGCGATCTCACTGCCATGAGTAAGACGCTTAAGGCTTATGGTTATGCGGCAAACGAAATGATTCCGGCGATGACCTCGATTGGTGACGCAGGTGCGGCGCTCGGCATGACTACTATGGATATGAATAATATAGCGACCGCGCTTGGACGCATGCGATCGAGCGACAAGACGACGCTGGAGGATCTGGACATACTGCAGGATCGAGGCATCGATGCGGTCGGCGCGCTGGCCAGCGCCAAGGGCGTAAGTAAAGGTACCGCCTACTCGATGATCTCAGACGGCGACATAGCCGGTACGGAGGCGGTACAGATCATCCAGAACTATATGGACAAAATGTACCAGGGTTCGATGGAACAGCAAAGCAAGACTTTTTCCGGCCTGCAGTCTACGCTGGAGGGCTATAATCAGGAGCTGCAGAACGCGATGGGCGAGGGCTATAACGAAGGGAAAAAGCTCGGTATGTCAGACCAGATCGACTGGCTCGGCGGTGAGGCAGGGCAGAAAATGCAGGAGGTCTACAGCCAGATGGGGACGCTCCAGAGTGATCTGGAAAATATGCAACAGGAAATGTACCGCGATATTGTCAATGGAATGTTTTCAGGCGATATCTCTGCGGACATGGACGAGCAGATCGCCGCACAGGTGCAGAGTATGCACGAACGGTATCAGGAAGCCATGAGTACGATTGACAGCGGTACAGCAACGGATGACGAGAAGATCGCCGCCCGCGCCGAGCTGGGCGCGCTCATGGGTGAAGCTCAGGCAATGGCTGAGAGCGAGTATTACAACTCCGAAGCGGTTGGTATCCTGACTGACGCCAATATCTCGATGGCGTCCAATATTCAGGCAGCGGCGGGTAGCGCGTTTGAAAATGCGGGCTATGCGCTGGGGCAGCGGCTCACGCGAGGCCTAATCTCCGGCTACACCCCGCCTGCTATAAGCGTGCCAACCTCGACCTATCTGACGGGGAGCGTTTCATCCGGCGGGGGTGGACGGGCGTCGACTTATCTGACAGGCGGGCCGAGCGCAATCGGCGTTGACCGCGTGCCGCGCGACAATATGCTGTACCTGCTCCATGAGGGCGAGCGGGTGTTGCCCGCGCGGGAGGCGCGGGCGCAGGACCGGCAGGGCAGCGGGAGCGTGGTTATCAACATGGGCGGTAATTACACCGTCCGGCAGGAGAGCGATATCGACGCGATCGCGGAGGCGGTCGCTGCCCGTGTGATGGCCCAGCGGCGCACGCTGCGGCCGGCTTGAGGGCATGAAAAAGCCGCCCCGTAAAGGGCGGCAAGCATAGACAAAAGACGACAGCGTATGCTATAATATGCGTGGACGCTGTTACATATTGGCGGTCAGCCCACCTTTTCCCCGCGCATTGTACCGCGAGGGGAGGTGATGCGAATGTGGAGAAAGGCTTTTCAGCTTTTGTTTTGCGCGGCAATCCTGCTTTGCGCAATGTCCATAAAAGCGCGTTGACCGCTCGGTGGCACCCGAAACGGTCAACATTAGTTGAATCAGAGTAAGGGCTGACCGCAGTAACAGCGTCCCTTTTGTATCTGTATTATAGCGTATAAGCCCCGTCTTTGTCAAGCAAGGCAGAGACGGGGCTTTTATTTTTGGGAAAGGAGGGCGACCCATGCCCATTACAGGCGGCGGGATCATCGGCGGCACGGCTGCCGGACTGCTCGGCAGAGTGGCCGCGCAGCAGATACAGGCATACCGTTCGGGCCGGCGGCGGATCATCTTTGTAAACCTGACGACGGGGCAGGAGGTTGTGCTGCCGGTCACGCCGCAGCAGTATGTGATCGACCGCGGCGTCGCCATCGAAACCGTGAACCTGACGGGCTTCGGGGACGTGCATCTGGCGGGCGACCGGACGCTGTTCAGCGAGACGCTCGAATTTATGCTGCCGGTGCAGGCGTACCCCTTTAACGACGTGACCGCTGTGCTGGACCCATATTATTACATCGACTTTTTTGAACTGACGGGAGACAACAGGCAGGTGTGCCGCTTCATCGTTTCGGACAGCCCGACACAATGCGAGGTGCTGCTGGAAAACCTGCAGTACCGCCAGCAGGAGGGAACGGGCGATTATTACTGCACGCTTGCCATGCGGCGGCACCGTCAGCCGAACCCTGTGCGGCTGGTGGGGGATGACCAGAGCACGGCGCAGGCCGCGACGGTTTCCACCCCCGCCCGCGCGACCGAAACGCCCGCGCAGACCGCGGTGCAGAACCATACGGTGCAGCCTGGGGACACGCTTTCCGGCATCTGCCGCCAGTATTACGGCAATGCCAATTTGTACCCCAAGCTGGCCGCCTACAACGGCATACAAAACCCTGACCTGATTTACGACGGGAGCGTTATCAAAATACCGCCCGCGTCGGCGCTGTGAGGAGGCGGAAGGATGGAGCAGTACCAGTACCGCCAGCCGTGGGTGAGCGTGCGGAACCAGGATGGGGAGTGTGATGTGTCGCACATGTTCCGGCGCATCGAGTGGTCGGGCGACGTGGACAGCGTATGCCGTAAGCTCGCGCTGGAAATGATCGTTTCCGCAACCGACCCGCGTCTGCCCTATGTGTACCTGCCGCTCGCGGGCGGCATTCGGATGGGCGTGGGGGAGCAGACGCTGTTTTACGGCCATGTGGTCAGCAAGGACAAATCCACGGATTCCTCCACCATGTCGGTGACCTGCTATGACAACGGGTTTTATCTCAAAAACAGCAAGGCGAGCCGCAAATACAAGGGGGAAACGCCGGAGGCCATCACGCGGCAGCTTTGCAGCACCTATGGTGTGCCGACCGGCGCGCTGGCGCAGACCGGCGTGTCGATCAGCCGGAAATTTTCCGCAGCCGCGGTGTACCAGATCATTGACACCGCCTACACGCTGGCGAGCCGGCAGACGGGCAAAAAGTACCTGCTGCGCTTTGACGCGGATAAGCTGGAGGTGGTCGAGCGCACGGTGACGCCGCAGTCGGTCATCCTGTCGCGCGGGACCAACCTGCAGACCGCGGCCTACGGTGAGAGCATGGAAAACATGAAAAACCGCGTGATCATCGTGGACAGCGAGGGCAACTTCCTCCGCTCGGTATCGGACGACGCGGCGGTGACACGGTACGGCCTGCTGGCCGACGTGCTGACGCAGCGCGACGGGGAGGACGCCACCGCAGAGGCGCGCGACATCCTCGCGGAGAACGGCGTGGAGCGCACGGCATCCGTGAGCTGCCTCGGCCATACCAAGCTGATCACGGGCAACACGGTATGGATACACGAGCCATATACCGGCCTGGCGAATACCTGCTGGATCGACGCGGATAAGCATGTGTGGCAAAACGGCGTATACGCGACCAGCCTGACGCTGAATTTCAAAAACGAGATGCGCGAGAGTGAGAGCGGATCGGAGGCGGACGAATGAGCAACCTGGCGGAGCTGGCAAGCCTGCTGTCGGAGCCGAGCGGCACGGGCGGCTGGACGCTGACGTTCGGTTTGGTAACCAGGGATTACGAGCATGACGGGACGGTGGCGGTTCAGGCGGACGGGCTGCCGCTGGAGGAGGACGATCTGGGCTTTGCGGCGGGACTGCGGCGCGGCCTGTCGCGCGGGCAGCGCGTGCTGCTGCTCCGGTCGGACGATGGGCAGTCGTATTACGCCCTGCTGGCGATGGAATGAGGTGAGCATATGGCGGAACAGGATATTTTCCCCTATCTGCAGCCAACCGCGGCGACGCCAGCGGCCGCGCTGCCGGTGATGCGGGAATGCGCATGGGATTTTGTGCGGGACGCGCCTGTGCTGCGCGGCGGCGTGCCGGTGATCGTGCTGCGCGAGCAGGCGGTCGCGGTGTGGGCCTGGAACGCGCTGCACACCGAGCGCTTCCGCTGGCCGTGCTTTTCCGCAGGCTACGGGAACGAGGCGAACGCGCTGATCGGGCAGAGTTATCAGCCGGAAACCAAGCGCGCCGAGGTGCAGCGCTACATTGAGGAGTGCCTGCTGGCCTGCCCGTACATCTCAGCCGTGACCGGTATGACGGTGGAGGCGGCGGGCGACCGGCTGACGGTCAGCTTTTCGATTATCAGCATTTATGGAGAGATCAAAATGGAGGTGGAGCAGGATGTCGGATAGGGATGAAACGCTGCAGGCGCAGCTTGACGCGCTCAAAGCGGCGCTGCAGGCGCAGGACTTTGACAGCCTGACGCCGGAGGGCGTGCAGGACATGCTGCGCGCCTTTATCGAGGACGACCTTGGGCTGTACGCGGGCGAGGGCGGCCTGCTGAACATCATACTTGCGCCAGGCGCGTATGTGTTCTGGGAGGGCTTGCAGGCGCTGCGCGCGCAGGTGCCGATCTCCTTTGTAGACGAGACGAGCGGCGCGTACATCGATAAGGCTGCGGCAGGGTACGGCATCACGCGCAAGCCAGGCACGGCCGCAGGTGTGGACGTGACCTTTACCGGCACGGCGGGCGCATCTGTTCCGGCGGGAACCATCTGCGTTACCGCGGACGGGCTGTGCTTTGCGACCGATGAGGCGCTGACGCTGGGCGGGGGCGGCAGCGGGACAGTATCCGCAACCGCGGACGAGGTGGGCGCAGTGTACAACATACCGGCAGGGGCGGTGGTGAGTACGCAGGAGGCCGTTACGGGCGTGACCGGTGTGACAAATACACAGGCGGCTGTGGGCGGCACTGATCCGGAGAGCGACGCGGCTCTGTTCGCCCGCCTGGATGCGTACCGCAAGACGCCGCCTACCTCCGGCAACGACAGGCATTACCACCAGTGGGCGCTGGAGGTAAACGGCATCGGCGCGGCGGCGGTGATCCGCTGCTGGGACGGTCCAGGCACGGTCAAGGTGATCGTAGCCGACATGGAGCTGCGGCCGGTGGAGGAGGACAAGGTGGACGAGGTCGCGGCCTATATCGAAACCCAGCGGCCGGTGACCGCCGAGGTGACCGTGGAAAGCGCGGCGGGCGTTGGCGTGCAGGTAGCGGTGACGGTGGAGACTGACGGGACGGTGTCCAAATCGAACACCGTGCAGGCGCTCACCGACCGGATGGCGGAATACCTCGGCACGCTGGCGTTTCAGCCGGAGGCGGAGATCGTATATAACCGCGTTCTGTCGTTTGTGATGGAGCTGGAGGGCGTGACCGACTGCTCGGGCCTGACAGTAAACGGCGGCACGGTCAACGTGCCACTGGACGCGGACGAGGTGCCGCTGCTCGGCACAGTGACGGTAAACGGCTTTCCAGAGGAGGCGGCGGGCGATGGAACGTAAATTGACCGAGCTGTTGCCCGAGCGCTACCTCGCCAGTCCAGAGGTGGGCGCGGCGGCGGGTGTGCTTTGGGTGCTGGGAGAGGTGTTCCGCGCGCGGGCGCTCGACTGGCTGCAGCAGCTTTGCATCGATACCGCGACGTGGGGTATTGTCTACTGGGAACGGGAGTATGGCGTAACGCCGCTGCAGGGCGAGAGCTGGGACGACCGCCGCGCCCGCGTTAAGGCGAAAATGCGCGGCGCGCAGACCACCACACGGGACATGCTGGCAGGCGTAGCGGCCGCTTATGCGGCGGGTGCGGTTTCCACGGTGGAGGAGCTGGCGCGCGAGCATCGCGTCCGGTTCCGGTTCGCGTCCTCCGGCGCGTTCCCACGGGGGATAGAGGCAATGACCGCCTCGCTGCTGGAGGTCATGCCCTCGCATGTGGTGTTTGACTATCTATTTGACTACCGGCAGGAGCGGCAGGCCGCGGTGCGCGCGTCGGCGGGCATGCTGCTGCATGTCCGGTTTACAGCAGGAGGAGGGCTGACGTGAATTATATAACCATTGTGACCGAGGCAGGGCTGGCGGCGCTGGCGGCAGCGGCACAGGCAGGGGGAAAGGTCAACATCACACACATGGCGATCGGTGACGGGAACGGCGCGGAGTACGAGCCGACCGAAGACCAGACCTCCCTGAAAAATGAGAAATGGCGCGGCGCGGTCGCATCCTACACGCGGAGCGGAAACAGCTTTACAGCGACGGCGGCGATGCCTGCGGAAACGGCTGCTTTTACCATCCGCGAGCTGGCGCTGTTCCTCGCGGACGGAACCTGTTTCGCGGTGGCGAACGCGCCGTCCATCCCGCATCAGCCGCCGGTGAACGGTGCGGGGACCGAGTTCGAGGCGGTCATGCCGTTCGTTGTAGAAAACGCGGAGAGCGTAACGGTAACGGTGGAGCCGTCCGGCGCGGTATCGCAGGATATGGTCGGCCAGCCGGACGGCGTGGCGGGGCTGAACGAGGAGGGCTTTGTACCAATCGAGCAGGGCGGCACAGCCGCAGGCACGGCGCAGGGCGCGCGGACCAATTTAGAGGTGGCAAAGCCGGTGCGGACGACGGCGTCGTTCCCCACGAGCGGCTGGACGCTGTCCGGCAGCGTATACACGCAGACGGTGAGCTGCAGCGTGGCGAAAGCGACGATGAAATACGCCAACATCGGCCCGCAGTACTCCACGGATGCGTCCGCGCGCAAACTGGAGCAGGAGGCGTATGCCCTGATCGCCTATGTCGATACCGCGGACGGGCAGCTTGTGGCTACCTGCTGGGGCAATGAAAAGCCAGCGGTCAACCTGACGCTGATATTCGAGGGAGGGGTGGACTGATGCGGACAATAGCGGGCGGGGGCGGCGTGAAAGAGCCGTCGTTCAAGGTATCCTCTATAAAAAAGCTCGAAGTCCCCAGTGGAGGAAGCCTGTATGTGGGGGACTACCGCATGGTTGCGGCAGCGGCGAGCAGTAACCGGTATCAGGTGCTTTTCCCTGACTATGGATTCTATATTGATGTGGATTATAACAACGGCAGTATTATTTCATCGAGTCAGTTTAATAAGAACCACTATAACCAGAACACCAAAACGCTGACATGGCAATACGGCGATCAATCCCCGATGTATGGCTTCAAATAGGGAGGTGCATCAATGAAGCTGCTCACAAACGATAAGACCTATGAGGGTGTCACGTTCCGGCCGACGGCGGACGGGTGCGTGATCACGGCGCGGGAGGCCATAGAGCCGGGCGGGGTGCTGGTGATACAGGCGGACGACGGCGCGGAGCTGTGCCGCTACACGGTGGCGGACTGGCTGCGGTGCGAGACGGACGGGGGTACGCTGACGTTATCCAACAGCCCAGCGCCGGAGCCGCCGCCCGCGCCCGGGCTGGACACGCTGCGCGAGGCGCGGCAGGAGGCAAACAAGCAGGCGCTCGCGGACTGGCTGGACGCGCATCCGCTCGTCTGGACGGACGGCCAGACCTACGGCGTGACGCAGGAGGATCAGGACGAGTTGGCGCTCAACCTGATGCAGTACCAGCTTGCGGTGCAGGCGCGGCAGGAGGCGGTGCTGGAGTGGCACGCGCAGAAGCAGGCGTGCAGGGTATTCACGGTGGAGGAGTACACGGCGCTCTCGCTGGCGATCGCCGCGTATGTTTACCCGTACCGGCGGTATCAGGAAACGGTCAAGGCCGCGATCTGGGCGGCGGAGGGTGAGGAGGAGATCAATGCGGTGCAGATTGATTACAGCACGGTCGCTGGCGCTGCATAGCGGCATGGCCGTGCTCGGTGGGCTGGCGTACATGGGTATCGAATTGCTTTGGCGCGGGCGCACCCATTGGACGATGGGCGTGCTGGGCGGTGTGTGCTTTGTGCTGATCGGCCTGCTGGACGAGATACAGGAGCACCCGCCGATGCCGCTGCAGATGCTGCAGGGCGCGGCGATCGTGACAGGGCTGGAGCTGCTCGTGGGGCTGGTGGTCAACCGCTGGCTCGGCTGGGGCGTGTGGGACTACTCGGACATGCCATGCAACCTTTGGGGGCAGGTATGCCCGCAGTTTTCGGCGGCGTGGTTCGGGCTGAGCTTTGTTGCCGTAAAGCTGGAAAACCTGGTGCATTGGCTTCTAAATGGAGGAAAAAGTTGTGAAAATGACGAAAAATAATCGGGGGGTATCTAAACAGCGATTTAGATACGCATTTCCCGACATTGGCACCGAAAGGCGGCGCAGGGGATGAGGTGTATCATGCACGGACAGACGGCGGCCGCCGCGCCGCAGATCGTGGAATATGTAAAGGAGAGCTTTGCCGATCAGGAGACCTGGGAGGTGTGCGGCGCACCCAAAAACGATACGCTGATCTCTACTTATTATTCGTACCGGACAGGGACGTATATTTCAGTGTACGCCTACCACGCTGGTACGCAGACCGTATCCAAACTGTTCTCAACATCCACCTATGTCGCAATAAGCGTTCAGAGCGGAAAGATCATTGCAACGCAAAATGCCAACAATTCGGCCGAACGCGGGCGAGTGGTGCTGACCGTATAATCGGCCGCCGAAAGGCGGTGCGGGGATGAGGTGTATCATGCACGGGCAAAACAGTCCGCGGGTGCCGGGGATGGAGTATGTCGAGATCGAACCGTTCACATGGGAGGACGCCATTAATGGGACTACCAGCTATTCGACGGTTACACGAAACGTATCGATAAAAAGCATCTCGCGACCCAGCGACAGCCATTACGACCCGATCCCGCTGGCGGTGGCCGTGACCGGCGCATGGCAGAACGACGCCAGTGTGGTAAAGGCAACTGTCAGCGGCACCAGCCGTGTAACAAGCGGCAGTTGTTCGGCCAACCTGTATCTGATAATTACGCCGGACAGCTCGCGGGCGGTCAATGCCAAAATACGGGTAGAGGGATTTATCATATGGGGGCTGGGTGGATTTCGTTGCTACAGTCAGAGTAGCTCGACGCTGGATTTGACGATGGGGAGAGAGGTCACGATGCAATATAAGAGCGATCTGTAAGGCAAAACAAAACCGCCCCATAGGGACGGTTTAACGCGGCTGGACGAACCAGCGGCCATCCGCGTGCCAGATCAGCGTCTGGTGCTTGCCGATGAATATGCCGTGTTCAGTGGCGCACAGGTTGGGATCATACCGGCAGCCGAGGTATTTGGTAACAGTATAGGTTTTCCCGTGCATGGTGATGCGGTACGGCTCGACCGCCCCGTCAACGGTGCGCGTCTCGACGATCACGCCGGTAAAGTTGCGCGCCCTGCGCGAGATCAGCGCGGGGTTAATCGTGGCGTTGCCGCTGGCCGGATCATCATAAAACATGGCGATCACCTCTCTGCCTTATTATAACGCCGCAGAAAGGGACACGACAACATGCAACTTATGGAAAGGGGGCGGTGCCTATGGGCATTTGACCGGAGCGCGTCAAGATAAGACGCTGTACACCCATAGGGTGAGGACATAAATCAACCACGGACAGGCCGTAAGGCCGGAAAGGATACTATTATGAACATCTACATTAAAAACGACGCGGAGATTCAGGCCATCGCAGCGGAGGGCAAGGTACACGGCATCGGGAACATCCTCGACGTATATGACAACCGTCACGGCCTCGCGCGCGACTTCAAGGCGCGCAAGGCGTATTACGAGCATAAGGGCTATCCGGTGAACGAACTGCTGGAGGCCGAGGCCGCAAAATAACAGGGAGGAGGTGACGGGGCGGGTAGAACCGCCCCACCATCTATGCCAATAGAGGTAATCGTGGCGGGCATGAGCCTGATCGGGACGCTGGCGGGTACGTTCGGCGGTATCCTGATATCCTCCAACCTGACGGGCTACCGTATCGAGCAGCTGGAGAAAAAGGTGGCCGAACACAACAAAATCGTCGAGCGCACCTATAAACTGGAGGGGCGCATGCTGGAGGCGGAGCATGATATCCGCGACATGAAAGGGAGTTTTGTCTATGAACCTGAAAGTAAGAATTAAGAACCCCGTGTTTTGGGTGCAGATCATCCTCGGCGCGTTTGCGACGGCGCTGGCCTATGCGGGCCTGACCGCCGCCGATATGACGACCTGGGCGGGCGTGTGGGAAATCATCAAAGGCACGGTGAGCAATCCCTACTGCCTGTTCCTGGTCGCGTGCAATGTCTGGAGCGCGCTCAACGACCCGACCACCAGCGGCGTGACCGACAGCGATCGGGCGAAAACCTACGATAAGCCGCTGGAGGAATAGGATATGGACATACCCTTTATTCCGGCGCACAGCTCGAACTATGCGCGCGGCCGCACCGCGCCGATCCTCTGGATCGTTGTCCACTATACCGCGAACGATGGGGACACGGACACGAACAATGCGCATTATTTCCAGGGCGCGGGGCGCGGCGCGAGCGCGCATTATTTCGTGGACGAGGACAGCATAACACAGACCGTGCGGGACAGCGACACCGCCTGGCACTGTGGCGCGGAGCGCGGCGGCAGCTATTTCAATGGCGCGCGCAACGCCAACAGCATCGGCATTGAAATGTGCAGCGACGTAGTGGGCGGCCGGTATACGATCACCGAGCAGACGGCCGCGCGCACAGCCGGATTGGTGCGCAGCCTGATGGACAAATACAATATCCCGCTCAGTCGGGTATGCCGACATTACGATGTGACGCACAAGGCGTGTCCGGAGCCATGGGTGCGGAATCCGCAGCTGTGGGAGGATTTCAAGCGGCGGCTGGTCGAGGAGGAGGATGGAATGATCGAGAAAAAGAACGTGCTGCTGAACGGCACAGCGTACCCCTGCGAGTGCATCGAAAAGGACGGATATAATTTTGTCAAAATGCGCAGTCTGACGCAGGCGGGCTATGACGTGGTATTCGATGCGGCGCGGCAGATGCCCGCCATCACCGCGCCGCAGTGCCGACCGTTCGTGCCGGAGGGCGACGAGGCCGTGCAGGACGCGGTTGATGCGCTGCAGGAGGTTTGCGGGCTGGAGGAGCAGACGATTGCGTATCTTCTGCGATATGAGTACGGCGACGAGCTGGTACGGAAGCTCGCGGCTGGTTTGAGATAACGGTGTTCAATTTGGACATGGGAAAGCCCGAGGTTGTTCCTCGGGCTTTATACATATCATTAATAGCCTTACTCATAGGTCATCAGCAGCACATAGTCCGCGGCCTCGCCAAGCATTTGGTAATCGTGCGCCTCGTATAGGAGCCCGCGCTGCCCGGCCGAGGTTTTGGGGGCGAGCGCGACCATGACGATCTTGCCGAGCGGCTCCAGCCGCGCGCGCACCTCACGGATGAAAGCGGTATAGCTTTCCGCGTCCTCGGGCGGGATGTACTCAAAATCAATGTCCACGCCAGCATATCCCTGTTTTTCCAGGGTTTGAACAAGGTTATCGATCAGCGCCGCGCGCGTGGACGGATTTTGCAGCACAAGATGCGCTCGTTCGCCGGAAAACTGGCCATCCTCGCCGAGCGTGGTCAGAACCAGCAGCGGCTTGACCTGATATTGCCGCGCCATGCGGATCAGCAGGTCGGCGTTCTGTGGGAGAATGCGGCCGGTACGGTCAAAGCCGTAGGAAAAAACGGATAAGTACGTCAGATAGGGCAGGGTCTTGCGCAGCAAGCGCGGGTCGATATTCGGATACGCATATCCGTTGACCGCAAAGGCACCGAGCTTGGGCGTCGGATAGGAAAGCACGAGCATCTGGCCGGGATAGATGCGGTCTGTGCCGCCGAGTTGCGGGTTGTTCTGCCAGAGGGACAGGACGGTCGTGCCGTGCCGCGCCGCAATGCTGCCGAGCGTATCCCCGCGTTTGACCAGATAGGTTTCGGAGGGCTGCGGCACCACGATCGTCTGTCCAGGAGTCAGCCGCGCCGGTTCGCGCAGCTCGTTCTGCTGGATGAGGAACGGGAGCGGCACGCCGTGCGTCTGTGCGATGCGGTAAAGCGAATCGCCGGGCTGTACGACATGAATTACCATAGAAAAACCACCTTTCCCTGCAATCTATGCTGGAATGGGAGAGGTTGCCAATAGTCGTGCGCGGCGCATGGATTTCGGAAAAGCGAAAAAGCGGTTGACAAAGGGGAGAGGGAAGTGTATTATGATGATATCAAATTAATATCATTGTGAGGGATAGAGCATGAACGAAAAGAACATATTTTACGAGGAAAAAGCGCTGCGCGCGCCCAATGGACTGGGGATTTTGCTGCTGGACATCCTGCTATGCATCGCAGCGGTCGCGCTGATCATACTGGGCGCGGTCAATCTGGATGAAATGGGAGGCATGGCGGCTGCTATGCTGGTTGTGGGCATCGTATATCTGGCGGTGCCGAGTTGGCTGCTGGCGTGCGGCATCAAGGTGCTGCGGCCGAATGAGGCGCTCGTACTGACGCTGTTCGGCAAGTACATCGGTACGCTCAAGGGTGAGGGCATTTTTTTTGTCAATCCGTTTTGCAGCTCGGTCAATCCGACGGTAGAAAGCGCCAGCGAGAAAGCGCTCGATGATCTTGCCAAGAATGAAAATACTTCGAGTGGTAAGATTGTCAAGGCGGCGAGCATGAGCAAAAAGCTTTCGCTCAAGACCATGACGCTTAACAACGACAAGCAGAAGATCAATGATCTGCTCGGCAATCCGATCGTCATTGGCATCGCGGTCATCTGGCATATTGAGGACACGGCAAAGGCGGTGTTCGCGGTGGATAACTATCAGGAGTTCCTGTCCATTCAGTCGGACACGGCGCTGCGCAATACGGTACGCTTGTACCCCTACGATGTATCCGAGGGAGGGGACGAAAAAAGCCTGCGTGGGTCCGCGCAGGAGATTGCCGCCGTACTGGCGGAGGAGATACAGGGACGCGTAGCATGCGCAGGTCTGCGGATTGAAGAGGCGCGCATCACTACGCTGGCCTATGCGCCCGAGATCGCGGCGGCCATGCTGCAGCGCCAGCAGGCGAGCGCGGTTGTGGACGCGCGCAAGATGATTGTCGAGGGCGCGGTAGGTATGGTCGAAATGGCGCTGGAAGAGCTGAGCGCCAAGCAGGTGGTGGATCTGGACGATGAGCGCAAGGCGCAGATGGTTTCCAACCTGATGGTTGTGCTTTGCGCAGGAAAGGACGCGCAGCCTGTTGTTAATTCGGGCAGTATTTACTAAAAGAGGGATAAAACATGTTTACGTTTTTTGTGCGGCTCGCGCGCAATGCCGCGATGAATGCTGCCGCATCGGAAATCTTGCCTAAACCGTTGCGGTATGTGCTGCGTATACTGTTCCTTGTGCTGATTACCGCTGCTTCCGGCTTTTGCCTGTTCCTCGCGTGGTCAATGCGTGAGAACATGGTGGCGGCATTGCTGATTGCGGCGCTGGGCGTGATAGGCCTGGCACGACTGGTACGTTTTGTGCGGCGCATTTTGCATAATGAGGCATAGCCTGAAAAACGGCTGGGTGGCGGTGTGAGCGGTATATATCCGAGTTTGAAAAATGATTTAAGGGGGCGCGGCCATGGCGGACAAGGAAAAAGCGAAAAAGCAGGTGCCGTTGCGGCTGTCCGCCTCGCTGTACGACGAGCTGGCCCGATGGGCAGAGGATGAGTTCCGCTCGGTCAACGGCCAGATCGAGTACCTGCTCACCGAAGCGGTGCGCAAAAGGAAAAAAGTACAGACGAAGGATGACGAGTAGCGGACAAACCGGACAGGCTGCTGTGCGGCGGCCTGTCCATTTTTATAGTAATAAAAAATGAAGAGAAAATGCTTGACAAATTATTATAGAAAGCATATACTGTGTACCAGAACAAGGCAAAACCGCAGAGCAAGAGTAAGTAAGAGCGAGACCGCGCTCCCAGAGAGCCGCCCGTTGGTGCGAGGGTGGCAGCGAAGGCCGTTTCCGAATGGACTTGTGAGGGCAGCCCCAAATCCGGCGCGCCGGAGAGTATGGCTGACGGGCATCCCGCCGTTACCAGGGGAGGGCGCGTGTTGGCGCGCTGTTGAGCGGGCGTTTTTACGCCAATTTGGGTGGCACCGCAGAAGTTTCGGCTTTTGTCCCATGATGCAGGACGGCATCGTGAGGGCAAAGGCTTTTTTTCTTGCCCCGATGCCCAGATCGTTTTCAAACGGAGGGCGGTAAATATGATAACACCAGGCTGTGATGCAATCGTAAAACTGGCGGAGCGGTATGCGACCATTCCGGTCTGCCGCGAAATCTACGCGGATATGGTCACGCCGATCGCGCTGCTGCGGCGGCTGCAGGCGCGGTCCAGACGGTTTTTCCTGCTGGAAAGCGTGGAGGGTGGCGAAAAATGGGCGCGCTACTCCTTCCTCGGCTACGATCCGGTGCTGCGCGCACGGTGTAAAAACGGCGTGGTCACGATCGAGGGCGCGGAAAACCGCACCATACAGACCGCAAAGCCGCTTGATGTGCTGCGGGAGCTGCTGGGCAAGTACCGCGCGCCCCGCATCGAGGGACTGCCGCCGTTTACCGGCGGGTTCGTGGGCTACTTCGCTTACGCAATGTTGGGCTACGCCGAACCTAAGCTGCGCATCCGGCGCGGCGCGTGGGAGGACTTCGACCTGCTGCTGTTCGACAAGGTGATCGCCTACGACCATCTGCGGCAAAAGCTCGTGCTGGTTGTCAACATGAGTACGGACAGCGTGATGGAGAATTACGGCAAAGCCTGCGCCGAGCTGGAAAACATGGCCGCACTGGTGAACGACCAAAGCCCGCTCCCGCCGCTGCAGGCCGCGGAAACGCCCTGCTTCTCCTGCAGCATAACCGAGGAACAGTACGCGGCAGTTGTCCGCAAAACGCGGGAATACATCTATAACGGCGATATTTTTCAGGCAGTGCAGTCGCGGCAGTTCACCAGCCCCTATACGGGCAGCCTGCTTCCGGCCTACCGTGTGCTGCGCACGACCAACCCCTCGCCCTACATGGTGTTTCTGTCCATCGACGGAGACGAGATCATGTGTTCCTCGCCCGAAACGCTGGTGCGTCTGCAGGACAGGCGGCTGACCACCTTTCCGGTCGCCGGCTCCCGCCCGCGCGGCGCGACGCCGGCCGAGGACAAGGCGCTCGAACGCGAGCTGCTGGCGGACGAAAAGGAGCTTTCCGAGCATAATATGCTGGTCGATTTGGGACGCAACGACCTGGGGAGGGTGTCGCGGATCGGCTCGGTGGAGGTGACCGCCTATCAGATGATTCACCGCTATTCCAAGATCATGCACATCTGCTCGCAGGTCGAGGGCGATCTCGCGGACGGCTGCGACGCGCTCGACGCGCTCGAGGCGGTGCTGCCCGCGGGTACGCTGTCCGGCGCGCCTAAAATACGTGCGTGCGAGATCATTGAGGAGCTGGAGCGCGCGCCGCGCGGCGTATACGGCGGCGCGCTCGGCTATTTGGATCTGGCGGGTAATATGGACACCTGCATCGCCATCCGCATGGCGGCGAAGAAGGAGGGCATGGTCACCGTGCAGGCGGGCGGCGGTATCGTGGCGGACTCCGTGCCGCATAACGAATATATGGAAAGCGCGAACAAGGCGCGCGCGGTGATGAGCGCGATCGAACGCGCATCGGAGGTGGACGGCTGATGATACTCCTGATCGACAATTACGATTCCTTTGCCTACAACCTGTACCAGCAGGCCGCGGCGATCCGGCCGGATATTCGGGTGGTGCGCAACGACGCGGTAACGGCCGGCGTGGTCGAGCAGATGCAGCCCTCGCACATCCTCCTGTCGCCTGGCCCAGGCTACCCGAAGGACGCGGGCGTCTGCGAGGACGTGATCCGGCGCCTGGGCGGCCGCATCCCCATTCTCGGCGTGTGCCTCGGGCATCAGGCGATCTGCGAGGTATTCGGCGCGCGTATCGTACACGCGAAACGGCTGATGCACGGCAAGCAGAGTACGGTCACACTCGATCCGGACGATCCGCTGTTCCGCGGGCTGGAAGGGCAGGTGACGGTCGCGCGCTACCACTCGCTGGTGGCCGAGCCGGACACCCTGCCGGACTGCCTTGTCGTGACCGCGCGCGATGGGAACGGCGAGATCATGGCCGTGCGGCACAAAACGCGGCCCGTTTACGGGGTGCAGTTCCATCCGGAATCCATCCTGACCCCGCGGGGCGATACGATACTGAAAAATTTCCTATCCACCCATTGAGCTAAGGAGGCAAAGTAAATGATACAGCAGGCGATCCACACAGTGATCAACGGCAGGGATCTGGATTATGACACCGCCCGCGCCACGATGCAGGAGATGATGGACGGTACGGCGACCGATATCGAGATGGCGACGCTGCTCACCGCCCTGCGCATGAAGGGCGAAACCATCACCGAAATCACGGCCTGTGCCGAGGTGATGCGCGAAAAGGGCGCGCATATCGAGCCGCGCGGCGCGGTGATGGACATTGTCGGCACCGGCGGGGACGAGGTCGGCTCGTTCAACATCTCGACCACCGCGTCCTTTGTCGCGGCGGCGGGCGGAGTGCCGATCGCCAAGCACGGCAACCGCTCGGTGTCGTCCAAGTCGGGCGCGGCAGACGTGCTCGAAGCGCTGGGCGCGGCGATCGACCTGTCCCCAGAGCAGAACGAGCGCGTGCTCACGGAAACCGGTATCTGCTTCCTGTTCGCGCAGGGCTATCACAAGTCGATGAAAAACGTTGCGCCCGTGCGCAAGGGTATGCGCGAGCGCACGCTGTTCAACGTGCTGGGGCCGCTGTCCAATCCGGCGCGCGCGACCATGCAGTTGCTCGGCGTGTACGACGAAAAGCTGGTGCTGCCGATGGCGCAGGTACTCTCCAACCTCGGCGTGACGCGCGGCATGGTGGTCTGCGGCGGGGGCATGGACGAGGCGAGCCTGCTCGGGGAGAACAAGGTGTGCGAGATCCGCTTCGGCAAGCTGACGCCGTATGCGTTCACGCCGGCCGACCTCGGCCTGCCGTCCTGCACGGTGGCCGACCTGCGCGGCGGCTCGCCGCAAGAGAACGCGCAGATCACGCGCGACGTACTTTCGGGCAAAGAGCGCGGCGCGAAGCGCAGCGAGATACTGCTCAACGCGGGTATCGCGCTCTACCTTGGTATCGACGGCATCCAGCTCGCAGATGGCATCAAAAAGGCCGCGGAGCTGATCGACAGCGGCGCAGCGTATGCCAAGCTGGGACAGTTTATCCGGACGACACAGGAGGTATCCGCATGATCCTGGACGAAATTGCCGCCCATGCGCGCGAGCGGGTCGCGGCAGCCAGGGCGCGTGTCCCGCTGGAGGAGCTCAGGGCGCGGGCCGAAGCCCTGCCGCGCGGAGACTTCCGCTTTGAAAAGGCGCTCGCGGGCAGAGAAGCCGCATTCATCTGCGAGATCAAAAAGGCCAGCCCCTCCAAGGGCGTGATCGATCCGCAGTTCGACTACCTTGGCATTGCCGGGCAGTACGAGGAGGCGGGCGCGGACTGCATCTCGGTGCTGACCGAGTCGAAATGGTTCCTCGGCTCGGACGATATCTTCCGTGCGGTACGGCTGGCGGTCGATGTTCCCCTGCTGCGCAAGGATTTTACGGTGGACGAATATCAGCTCTACGAGGCGAAGGTGTTGGGCGCGGACGCGGTACTGCTGCTCTGTGGGCTGCTGGATACGGATACGCTGCGGCGATATCTTGCGGTCTGTGACGCGCTCGGCCTGTCCGCGCTGGTGGAGACGCACGACGAAGCGGAGTTGCGTTCCGCAGCTGCAGCGGGTGCGCGGGTAATCGGCGTGAATAACCGCAACCTGAAGGATTTCTCGGTCGATTTGAACAATGCAGCGCGGCTGCGCGCGGGCGTGCCGGCGGGCGCGGTCTTTGTCGCAGAGAGCGGCGTATCCTGTCCGGCGGACGCGGCTGCGCTGCGGCAGGCTGGGGCGGACGCGCTGCTGGTGGGCGAATACCTGATGCGGTCGCTCGATAAGGAGGAGGCGCTGCGCGGCCTGAGGGAGGCGGTGAAATGAAGCTCAAATTCTGCGGCCTGACCCGCAAGCAGGATATCCTGGCTGCAAATGCGGCCCGCCCCGACTATGTCGGCTTTGTGTTTGCGGACAGCCGACGCCGTGTGACCGAGGAACAGGCGGCGCGGCTGCGCGCGCAGCTTGCGCCGGGCATACAGGCCGTGGGCGTGTTTGTCAATGACGAACCGGAGCGCATCGCAGCGCTGGTAAACGCGGGCGTAATCGACCTGGTGCAGCTTCACGGCGGGGAAAACAGGGCGTATCTCGATCGCCTGCGCGGTATGACAGGCGCGCAGGTGCTGTATGCGGTCCGTGTGGGGGCGTATGCGGATATTGAACGGGTAAAAGACTATCCAGTGGAATTCCTGCTGTTGGATGCTTCGATAAAAGGCGTCTGCGGTGGGAGCGGACACACATTTGACTGGTCGCTGATCGGGGCGGTGGAAAAGCCGTACTTCCTCGCCGGAGGCCTGAATGAAAGCAACCTCCCGCTCGCCCTGCGCACGGGCGCGTACGCGCTCGACCTGTCGAGCGGGATCGAAACGGACAGCGTCAAGGACGAAACAAAAATGCGCCGCGTGGCGGCGCTGGTAAGGGGAGAACAGCCATGAGCAAAGGACGATTTGGCGTACACGGCGGACAGTACATGCCGGAAACACTGATGAACGCGGTCATTGAACTCGAACAGGCGTATGAGCGCTATCAAAACGACCCCACCTTTCAGGCGGAACTGACCGGACTGCTGAACGATTATGCAGGCCGTCCGAGCCGCCTGTATCATGCGGCGCGCATGACGCGCGATCTGGGAGGAGCGAAGGTTTACCTCAAGCGCGAGGACCTGAACCACACAGGCGCGCACAAGATCAACAACGTGCTCGGGCAGGTGCTGCTGGCCAAAAGAATGGGCAAGACCCGCGTGATCGCGGAGACTGGCGCGGGACAGCACGGTGTGGCTACAGCAACCGCCGCCGCGCTGATGGACATGGAGTGCGAGGTGTTCATGGGGCGCGAGGACACCGAGCGGCAGGCGCTCAACGTGTACCGCATGCGGCTGCTGGGTGCGCGGGTGCATCCGGTGGACAACGGCACGGGTACGCTCAAGGACGCGGTCAGTGAAACCATGCGCGAGTGGACCAGCCGCATCGAGGATACGCATTACGTCCTCGGCTCGTGCATGGGGCCGCACCCGTTCCCGACCATTGTGCGCGATTTCCAGGCGGTGATCTCCAGGGAGATCAGGGCGCAGGTGCTGGAGCGGGAAGGCCGCCTGCCGGACGCGGTGCTGGCGTGCGTGGGCGGCGGCTCGAACGCCATCGGCGCGTTCTACCACTTCATTGAGGATAAGGGCGTGCGGCTGATCGGCTGCGAGGCCGCGGGCCGCGGCGTGGACACGGCCGAGACTGCCGCCACTATCGCCACCGGACGGCTGGGCATTTTCCATGGCATGAAGAGCTATTTCTGCCAAGACGGGTACGGCCAGATCGCGCCGGTGTATTCGATTTCCGCAGGGCTGGACTACCCAGGCATCGGGCCGGAGCATGCCTACCTGCACGACATCGGCCGCGCGGAATACGTCGCCGTCACGGACGACGAGGCGGTGGAAGCGTTCGAGTACCTGTCCCGAACCGAGGGCATTATACCGGCGATCGAATCCGCGCACGCGGTCGCGCATGCGATGAAGCTCGCGCCGCAGATGGGCAAAGACCAGATCATTGTCATCAACATTTCAGGCCGCGGCGATAAGGACTGCGCCGCGATCGCGCGTTATCGGGGGGAGGATATCCATGAGTAAGGTAAGGCAGGCATTTGCCCGCGGCAAGGCGTTCATCCCGTTCGTCACCTGCGGCGACCCGTCGCTCGCGGTGACCGAGGCGCTGGTCTGCGCAATGGCGGAAGCGGGCGCGGACCTGATCGAGCTTGGCATTCCGTTTTCCGACCCGACCGCGGAGGGGCCGGTCATTCAGGCGGCGAACGAACGTGCGCTCGCGGGCGGCGTGACGACGGATAAGATTTTCGACATGGTGCGCCGTTTGCGCGCCAGAACCGACGTGCCTATGGTATTCATGACCTATGCCAACGTGGTGTTCTCTTATGGGGCGGAACGGTTTATCCGCACTGCGGCGGAGGCCGGCATGGACGGGCTGATCCTGCCCGATCTGCCGTATGAGGAAAAGGGTGAATTTGATCCGCTGTGCCGGCAGTACGGGCTTGATCTGATCTCGCTTGTCGCGCCGACCTCGCACGAGCGTGTCCGTGCGATTGCGCGCGCGGCCGAGGGCTTTGTGTATTGCGTGTCCTCGCTCGGCGTGACCGGCGTGCGCTCACATATCACGACCGACGTGGGCGCGATGGTGCGGCTGGTGCGGGAGGAGCGCGATATCCCGTGCGCGGTCGGCTTCGGCATTTCCACACCCGCGCAGGCGGCGGAAATGGCGGCGAAGTCGGACGGCGCGATTGTCGGCTCGGCGATCGTCAAGCTGTGCGCCCAGTACGGCGCGGACTGCGTGCCGCCGGTCACAGCCTATGTACGCGAGATGGTACAGGCAGTGCATGCGCTGTAAAAATGCAAAAAAGTGGAGGAAACTCCTGTTTCCTCCACTTTTTTGCAAATAATGACCAGCCGGTCAGCCGTTGCCCGTAGGGATGAACGGGCGGATGGCCATGGCGACGCCGGAGATCGGCATGGTCTGCAGCCAGATTTTGCCCGGGCCGGTCAGGGTAGTGTTAAACAGCCCCTCACCGCCGAGCAGCTTGTTTTTCAGGCCGGGTACCTGCTGGATATCGATGGACACGCTCGGCTCAAAGCCCGCGACGTTTCCGGTGTCAACCACCATTTTCTGCCCCGCAGCCAGATCGTATTCGACCAACTCGCCGTCAATCTCAACAAAGGCGGTGCCGGAACCGGACAGGCGCTGCATAATGAAGCCCTCACCGCCGAAAAAGCCTGCGCCCAGCTTTTTATTGAAATGGATGGAAAGCTCAACTCCCGCTTCCGAGGCGAGGAATGCGTTTTTTTGCACGATCATTTCGCGGCCGGGGGCGATATCGAGCGGCAGGACTTTGCCGGGGAAGCTGGAGCCGAAAGCGATCATGCCCGCGCCGTTCGCGGTATAGATGTTCTGGAACATGCTTTCGCCGGAAAAAGCTTTGGAAAACATTTTCCCAAGGCCGCCGCCGCGCGTTTCCATCTGCATATTGGGACTCATCCAGACCATAGAACCCTTTTCCGTGATCATCTGCTCGCCGTCGGCCAACTGGCAGACCACGACCGGAAATACGCCGCCCTTGATTTCATAATTCATACGGTATCCTCCTTTTACAGTGCTGAGGTGAATAAAACTTCCATTTTTATAGTATCGTGGAAACGGGATGCTGTCAAGCAAATGGAACAAGGCTTGTATCCGGTTCGTCTAATATGATATAATTGAAAACATAATAAAAGGAATACCGATTTGCCAGGGCGGGTTTGGCTGTGCGCGGCCCTTGTGCCGGAAGGCTGCTGCCGTGGCGCTGTGATGCAAAAGGAAGGAGGCGTTTTGGATGAAAAAACGTACTTTGATTGTTATTGTGGTCCTGATAGTAGTCGCGTTGATCGCGGCGGCATGCGTATATGGCTATGTGTCGGGGCGGCAGCAGACACAGGAAGAGCCGCCCGTCAGCGAACCGGAAAAGCCAGCGGAGCCGGAAGGGCCGGATACGCCGGACAAGCCGGACGAGGAGCCGGTGCAGCCAGACAACCCCAACCCTTCGGGCGGGGAGTCGGTGATCGTGTATGTGCCGGATGAACAGGGCGAAACCCTGACGCCGGTCGGCGCGGACGCGAAGGACGACTCGGATCAGGCATTGGTGGACGCGCTGATCGCGGCCAATTCCCTGCCGGCTGGTGTCGAGGTCCAGTCGTCGTCCGTGGAGGACAGCGTACTCAAGCTGGACATGAACGCCGCCTATGGCGAGGCGGTCCGCGCGTCCGGCACCACGGGAGAGAGCATGCTGATCTATTCGCTGGTCAATACGTTCGCGCAGGCGCGCGGCGTGGATCAGGTTTTGATCACAGTGGACGGCGCTCCGCTCGAAACCGGACACGATATCTATGACTATCCGTTAACGGCAAACAGCAACCCGTAAAGGTATGGACGGCCCCTGCGAAAACGCAGGGGCCGTTTTTTGCGCCATATGCAGGAAAAGACAGGGGATAATTCATATTGATAAAAAGCACAGGCGGTAAGCCACCGGACGCACCCGAGGCGTCCGGCGGCTTTTTTCTTTGCGGGGTTATAAATTTTTATTGTAGCAATCCTGACAAAGCGCCGTAGGGAAATTTGTGATTATTGTCGGGAGTGTGTTAAATCTTTATTCAGATGGACCTAAAAAGTTGGAAGCTGTCCCTCTGAAACATGGAAAGTTTGTGCGAATTGTTTAAAATGAAACGTACAAAAAGAAAAAATATATGCAATAGTACGATTGGAGGCGGAGGAGGACAGGATATGGAACAATGTTACAATTTGCAGACCTGCGCGGCGAATTCATCATTGGAGCAGGATATCAGGCTTTGCGCGGACGTGGGTTTTTCCTCGGTGGAAATCGATTTTCAAAAGGCGAGAAACTATCTGCAGGAACACACGCTGCAGGATCTCAGCCGGCTGATGCAAGCGCACCGGATGCGGTGCGCCTCGATAAATGCAATATTTTCCATAAACTTTTGCACAGAGCAGCAGTGGGAGGACGTATGCGCCCAGTTGGACTTCGCCTGCGACCTGGGGGAAGCGGCCGGTGCGGATCGGGTGATCGTCCTTTCTAACGAACGGGCCGATCTGCCGGCAGGCGTCACCGACGAAGCGGTCTTTACGGACACGCTGCAGGCGTTGCATCGCCTAGCGGACAGGGGCGGGGCGAGAGGGATGAAGATCGCTTTCGAGCCGGTCGGAACCATGGCGATCGGGGATATCGGCACCGCTTGGCGGCTGGTGCAGGCGGCGGACCGGCCGGAGGTCGGGCTGGTGATCGACGATTTCAACCTGTACTTGTGGGATGTGGGCGCGGACTTTGATGTGATCTGCCGCATCGCGCCGGAAAAGGTGTTCATGGTGCATCTCAACGATGCGGAAAAGATTCCGTTTGCGCGGCTTGACCAGAACCACCGCTGCATGCCGGGAGACGGGCGGATCGACGTGCGGCGATACATGGAATGCGTCCGCGCCTGCGGCTATGACGGTCCGGTATCGGTTGAGGTGCTCAATTCGGAGATCTGGGCGAAAGGACCGGAGACGGTTATCCCTGAGGCCTATGAGAAAATGGGGAAATTCGTCGATTGATGTGCGATTGATGCGCGGCTGTTGCTGCAGGACAGCCGCGGATTGAGGAATGATGCATGCGTTAGGAGGGGGAGACGGAATCAAGCATAAGCGGAAAAGAGGATAAAACAATGATACGGAATAGGAGAACGGTATGACGAATTTACAAAATGAAAGCAAACGCTTCTATGTCAAAATTGGTACCGGAGAAAAGCTCGCCTATGGCTTCTGGGGCTTTGGCAGCGACCTGGTATTCCAGACGATCACGATTTACTTAACGTTTTTCTACACGGATATCTTCGGCATCACGCCTGCTCAGGTAACCGCACTGTTCCTGGCCGCGCGTGTCTGGGACGCGATCAACGACCCTCTGATGGGCGCGATCGTGGAAAAATGTCATTTCAAGCATGGCAAATACATCCCCTGGTTCGTGGGGCTGTGTATCCCGTACGGCATTTCGACGGTGCTGGTATTCACAACGCCGGAAAGCATCAGCAAGGTTGCGTACGCGTGGTTTACTTATATCCTGTTTGGTATGCTGTTTACCGGCATCATCATTCCGGTGACCTCGCTGTCCTCTTCCATGACGCAGGACCCGATCGAGCGCGCTAAACTCAATTCGTTCCGTATGTTCTGCTCGGGTATCGGCGGCGTGGCCTGCTCTATCTTGGTGCCAAAGCTGTCCGAATCGCTGGGTACTACGCCGCAAAACGGCTACCAGCGCGCCATGCTGATCCTCTCGGTCGTAATGGTGATTTCGTTCCTTGTGGCTGGTAAGGTGTGCAAGGAGCGCGTGCCGGAATCCGCGATGGATAAGGAGGAGCCGTTCCGCTGGCGGGATATCGGTACGCAGTTTGCAAAGAACAAGCCGCTGCTCATCCTGTTTGTCATGTATCTGGCGGCCTACACCTACAACATTCTGGTTTCCTCGGTCGGCACTTACTTCCTGCAGTACAACGTGGTGCAGTATAACATCTCTACCTCGATGGATATGGGTACTTGGAATCTGCTGCAAACGCTTCCGTCCATTATCCCGATGCTGTTCGTACCGGCGATTGCACGGCGCGTGGGCAAAAAAATGACCGTAATTTACGGCTGCGCGATCTCCACGATCGGCATGCTGCTGTTCTTTGTCATGCCAAACACAATGATGATCGGCTTCTGCATTGGCAAGGCGCTCGGCTCGTTCGGCTACGGCATGACGCTGGCAACGATCTGGTCCACCCTGCCGGATTGCGTGGAATACGGCGAATATGTCACCGGACGCCGCTGCGGCGGCTTGATCTTCTCGCTCGCATCGTTCTCGATCAAGATCTCCATGACGATCGCGGGTATCCTGCCGACCATCCTGTTCAGCTTCACCGGCTATGTGGCGAACGCGGTGCAGAACGAAGCGACACTGACCGTTATCAAGGCGCTGAATTCTCTGGTGCCGGCGGTCATCCTGATCATTGGCATTCTGGTTTATACGCGGTACTCGCTGACCGAGAAGCGGTTTGACGAGATCGTAGAGGAGCTGACCCGCCGCCGTATGGCTGCCAAGCAGGCGGAGGACTGAGCTGCAACACAACAACGCAACAAGAATAAGGAGGCTAAACGCAATGAAAGTGGTATGCGGTATTAAGGTCGGTAATATGAAGGATCCGGACGAGACGAAGCGGGGCAAGGTCGGCATTGTCGACTTTGCGGTAAAGCCGGTCGGGCCGGAGGAAGTGAAGATCAAGGTTGCGTATTGCTCGATCTGCGGCTCGGATCCGCATATCGTGGGCGGCGCGTTTGGTCTGGAGCCGCCGTTCGGCCTGGGGCATGAGATGTCGGGCGTGATCGTCGAGCTGGGCGAGCGCGCCGGCGATACTGGACTCAAGGTGGGCGACCATGTGGGCGGCAATTTCCTGCATTACTGCGGAAGCTGCTATTACTGCAAGACCGGCAATCCGGAATACTGTGAGAACGCGGGCAATGAGCCATGCATGGCGGAGTATGTCGTTTGGCACAAGTCCCAGGTGGTCAAGCTGCCCAAGGGCGTCAGCCTGCTACAGGGCTGCATGATGGAGCCGCTTTCCATCGGCGTGCGCATCATGGATAAGTCCAACCTGCAGACCGGCGGCCGCGTGCTGGTTTCCGGCGGCGGTCCGATCGGCCTGATCACCTGCCAGCTGTTCAAAAAGCGCGGCGCGGCCTGCCTGACCCTGTCCGAGCCGAACCAGGAGCGCTGCGCGATCGCCAGGAGCATCGGCGTGGATTACACGGTCGATCCCACGAAAGAGGACCTGTTTGCGCGCGGCATGGAGATCACCGAGGGGCATGGCTATGACGTGATTGTCGAGGTTTCCGGCGTGCCGGGCGCGGCGCAGTCTGTGCTGCCGCTTGCGGCAAAGTGCGGCACCGTGCTGTTTTCCGCGATGTTCCCGAATTCGTACGACCTGCCGTTCAACCTGTACGAGTACTGCTACAACCGGCAGATCACGGTCAGCGGCACCTACTGCACGCATTTCAACTTTGAGCGCACGGCGCTGATGCTGCCGGATATGGATTTCAGCGCGTTCACAAAGCCGGAGCAGATCTTTGATATCGATGACTGCGAGCAGGCGTTTGCGGCGCACCTGAGCGGCAAATATCCGAAAATCGTCATCCGATGCAACCGGTTTGACGGGGAATAACAAGGAGGGTCTTGAAGATGAGCGAGAAAAAGCTGTTGACGATTGCGGAGCTGGAGGACAAGTGCGTCGATATCCGGAGCGATCTGCTGAATTTTATTTACCGCATCGGTATGGGCCATCTGGGCGGCGAGCTGTCCATTGTGGAGATGGCGGTCGCGCTGTATTACAAATACCTGAACTTTGACGTCATGGACCCGCACAAGGAGGGCCGCGACCGCTTCATCCTCTCCAAGGGCCATTGCTCGGAGACGCTGTACACCATCTTTTCCGATCTGGGGGCGTACACGCAGGACTACATGGTCGAGCACTTTGAAAACCTCGACCAGTACAAGTTTGGCATGCACTCCAACCGAAAGAAATGCCCGCAGATCGAGGTTTCGGCTGGCTCGCTCGGCCACGGCCTGCCGATCGCGGTCGGCTATGCGCTCGGCGCGCGCTACCGCAAGGAAAACTACCGCGTTATCGTCATGATCGGCGACGGCGAATTCGACGAGGGTACCAACTGGGAGGCCCTGATGGCGGGCGGCCATTACCAGCTAAACAACCTGACCTGCATCCTGGACAAAAACGGCCTGCAGATGACGGGTACGACCGAACATGTCATGAACATAGATCCGGTGGCGGACAAGGTGCGCGCATTCGGCTGGGAGGTCATCGAAATCGAGGACGGCAACGACATGGCGCAGGTCTGCGCGGCGCTCGACCACCTGCCGGAGCGCGACTATGCAAAGCGCGCCAAGCCGACGTTCATTATCTCCAACACGGTCAAAGGCAAGGGCGTTTCCTTCATGGAAGGCAACCACAAGTGGCACGGCGGCGGCATCGGTGAAGAGGATCTCAAGACCGCGCTCGCGGACGTTGCAAAAATGAGAAAGGCGTGATGAACGATGGCAGCGAAAACGACTTACGATTTTGATATGATGCTCTCCAACGCCCGCGAGGCGTACGGCGAGGAGCTTTACAAGATGGCCTGCGAGGGCAAGGATTTTGTGTTTACCTTCAGTGATAATGTGGCGCCGTCCTCCTCGGCGGGCAAGCTGCTCAAGGAGTTTCCGGAGCGGTGCTTCAACTTTGGCATTGCCGAGCCCGACCAGGTCGGCGCGTCGGCAGGTCTGGCGCTGTCCGGCTGCACGGTGTTCTCTCAGGTGTTCGGTCCGTTCCTGCCCCTGCGCGCGGCCGACCAGATCCATACCGACATTGCGTATAACGACGTGAAGGTCCGTCTCATCGGCACCCATTCGGGCGTGACCGCGGGCGGCGGCCCGACCCATAACGACATCGCAGACCTGGCGCTCTACCGCGCTATCCCCAACCTGACGGTTGTCGTTCCCGCTGATGCGGCGCAGTGCTGCAAGTTTATCCGTGCGTCGATGGATTACGAAGGTCCCATGATTATCCGCATCGACCGCGCAGGCTCGCCGAACGTCTACGCCGAGGATTATGAGCTGACCATTGGCAAGGCGATCGAGACGCTGGAGGGTACGGACGCCTACATCATCTCGTGCGGCTCCAACCTGTACGAGTGCCTGATGGCGGCCAAAATGATGAAGGAAAAGCATGGCTCGAGCATCGGCGTTCTGGATATGCACACCATCAAGCCGCTCGACGAGGACGCCATCCTGCGTGTGGCGCAGAAGACCGACAATATCGTCACCGTAGAGGACCACTCGATCAACGGCGGTCTGGGCGGCGCGGTGGCCGAGGTCCTGTGCGAGGTCAGCTACAAGGGCAATTTCCGCCGTGTCGGCATGCCGGATGAGTTCGCTGTGCTGGGCTCGACGGACGACATCTACCATTATTACGGCATGGACCGCGATGGCATCACGGCAAAGCTGGAAGAGATGCTGCGCCTGTGACCGGACGACTGTTTTAGAGGGAAAGCGAGGGAATACTGAAATGATGACACAAGTCATGGGCTGCTGCGGAAAGTATGTGCAGGGCTACGGCGTGCTTCACGACCTGAACAAATATGTGGACTGGATGGGTTCAAAATTTCTGGTCGTCGCCAGCAAAAACCGGATGCGCGACCTGAAGGACACCATATCCGTCGCGCTCGCGGGAAAAGAAGTCTCCTTTTATGAGTTTTCCGGCGAATGCAGCTGGTCCAATATCCAGAAGCTGATGGACGCGGCGCAGTCGTTCGGCGCACAGACGCTGATTGGCATTGGCGGTGGAAAGGTGGTGGATTCGGTCAAGGCGGCGGCGTTTAAGGGCGGGCTGCTCAACGAGGTCATCATTCCGACAATTGCGGCGACCGACGCCTATACCAGCGCGGCATCCTGCATTTACGACGAACAGACGCACATGATGACCGAGGCGATCAACTCCCCCAAAAACCCCGACCTTGTGCTGGTGGATACCGAGATCCTGCTGAAAGCGCCGGTACGCCAATTCGTCTCTGGCATGGGCGACGCGCTTTCCACCTATGTCGGCGGCCTAGTGTGTCAGGACAATTATTTTAATAATCACCACGGCGGCGTGGGTACGCACAGCGCGCTGGCGATCGCCAAGCTGTCCTACGACATGCTGTTCCGGTACGGCCGGCAGGCCAAGCTGGCCGCGGAAAAAAGGGCGCTGAGCGACGCATATAATGCTATAATAGAAGTGAACATACTGATGAGCGGCATGGGGTTTGAAAACAACGGCTCTTCTTCGGATCACAGCTTTTATTTCGGCACCTTGGCGCTGCCGGACCGAGAGGAATATGTTTACCACGGCGAGGGCGTGGCGTTCTCCACCTGCTGCCAGCTCGTGATGCAGGGCGCATCCAATGAACAGCTTGACGAGGTTTACCGCTTCTGTCGGGATGTGGGCCTGCCCATCACCTTTGATGATATGCATTTGAGCGACCTGACGGACGAAGAGTACGATATCATGACAAAAGCGGCGCTGGAGCAGGGCTTCATACACAACCAGCCGTTTGAGGTCACTTATGAGAAGGTGCTTGGGGCTTATAAGGCGGCAGATGCGATAGGCCATCTGTACCATGAGGGAGGATCGCTGCTGTAAATATGAATGACCGGCAGTATATGAAGAACATAGCGGAGCTTGCGTTTTCCGGATATAAATTTGTTGTATATTATGCGGAAATGCTCGACCGCTGGATCGCCGAATTCCCGCATAACCATCCCATGTATGAGATCTATTATGTACTGGAGGGGAATGTAAGGATCAATATTGCCGGTACGGTGCAGGAATTGCGGGAGGGGCAGGCGTGCGTCCTTTCCAAGGATATCAAGCACCATCTGTATTACGACCCTGACGTACCCAAACGGTACTTTGCGCTGATCTTTGACATTGTCCCCTGCGAGCGGCTTGCCATGAACGGGCCGGATGGGACAGCCGAGCTTGCGGATATCCGGCAGGCGCTGCTTCCGGTCGATAGAACAGGCTTTCAGATACTCAACGCACATGCAGACGCACGGCAGAACGTCGAACGCATCCTTGAGGAAATCAGGGAGCGCCGGCTCGGCTGGAATACGCAGGCAGTCATGCTGTGCTATCAGTTTTTCGTTTTGACGCTGCGGCAGATCATGAGAGCGCCGGTCAGGGACGTGCATTTCTCCGGTCATGAAAACCTGGCGATGCAGGTGTCCATGTATATCCATGCGCATTATCCGGAAAATATTTCGGTGGAAAGCGTGGCTGAAGCCCTTAACGTATCGCCGCGCCACATCAATCGGGCCTATAAAGCGATGTTCTCTACAACATTTATGAAAAACACCAACCTGCTCCGCATTGCATACGCAAAAAATTACCTGTGTACGACCGATTTGTCCATCGAGGAGATCGCGGAAAAGATCGGCTTCACCTCATCGCGGGCGCTGTACAAGCTGTTTCAGCAATATGAGGGGCTTTCCCTGTCGCAGTATCGGGAGCGGCATAAAAAAGACAACTGAATACACCATATAGAAAGCCGCAGGCTCCGTGAGAGGACCTGCGGCTTTCGTATTCTGCTGCATGGGGGAGCGCGGCGTCAGCGCTTTTCGCGCATGGACAGCACCCTTTGACGGATTGCGGCCGCTGCGGCGCGCGGGTCGTCCGCTTTCATAACGGCGGACACGACCGCCACACCCGCGATCGGGCTGTCCGCGAGAACGTCCAGATTATCTGCCTGCAGGCCGCCGATGGCGACCACCGGAATGGGAACGGCGCGGCAGATCTCGTTCAGTGTGGAAACCGGCGTCAGCCTGGTGGCAACGTGGGTCGTGGTGGGATAGATCGCGCCTGTGCCGAGGTAGTCCGCGCCGTCCGCATAAGCGGCCTTGGCGGCTTCGACGGATTTCGCGGTCGCGCCGACGATCCGGTCCGGCCCCAGCAGACTGCGGCAGACCGCAACCGGCAGGTCGCTCGCCCCGACATGCACGCCCGCCGCGCCGCAGGCGAGGGCGACGTCCACCCGATCGTCAATAATGAGCGGCACCCGGAAGCGGTCGGCGACCTCCTTGACCCGCCGCGCGAGCGCAAGGTAATCGCGGCCGCCGGTATCCTTTTCGCGAAGCTGAATGAGCGTCGCGCCGCCGGCGCAGGCCTCACTGACCGCGCTCAACAGGCTGTCCTCCGTGTGGTAGCTGCTGTCCGTAATAACGTAGAGCGTGGGATCGAATTGCATGTTGATTCCTCGATTCATATTGATATATTGAGCAGGCCACAGCCCGATTCGAGCGCGCCGAGTCCGGCGCCGTCCGGCGCGAACGCGGCGCTGTGGCCAATGAAGCGGTTCGGCGCGTATTGATCGGCGCCGAGTACGGTCATATGGTTTTCAATCGCGCGGGCGCACAGGAGGGTGCGCCAGTGCAGCAGCTTGTTCGGCCCCGCGACCCAGCCGGCGGGGACGAACAGAACTTCCGCACCTGCGGCCCGTTGCGCGGCAGCCAGCGCGGGAAAACGAAGCTCGAAGCAGGTGATAATGCCAAGGCGTCCGGCGGGGGTATCTACTGTCGGAAAAGCACAGTCGCCCGCCCGACATTCATCGGATTCGCGGTAGTCGAACGCATCATACAGCATTTGCTTGCGGTGGCAGCCGCGCAACGTGCCGCGGGCATCCAGCACAACGACGGTGTTGTACGGCAGGCCATCCGTGCGCTCATATACACCGGCGGCAAGCCACAGGCCATGCCGCCGCGCCAGCTCGGCCAAGGCGGTCACGAACGGACCGTCCAGCGGCTCTGCGGCCTGTATGTTCAGCGACCGCCTGTTCGTTTTTGCATAAAACATGCTGTATTCCGGCAAAAACAGCATGGATGCGCCGGCATCCGAGCTTTCCTGCGCAAACGATTGAATGGCGTGCAGGTTGTGCCGCTTGTCCGTTCCGGCGCCGAACTGCGCAAGGGAAACGGTTATGCCTCGCGCCAGCCCTTGCATACGTCCACCCATGCCTTGTAGCCGGAGAACTGCTCCAGCTCCGGAATGGTCAGCTCGATGGCAGAGTTCGCGGAGCCGCAGGCGGGGAATACCGTTTCGAACCGGTGGAGTGATTCATCCAGGAAAACGGTCACGCCGGAGTTGATGCCGAACGGGCAGACCCCGCCGACCGCGTGGCCGATTTCCGGCTCGACCTCATCAAAGGCGAGCATTTTTGCCTTGCAGCCGAAGCGGGCCTTGTATTTGGGATTATCCACCTTAGCGTCGCCTGCGGTGACAATCAGGATTACGCCGCCGTTCGTGCGGAACGACAGCGTTTTGGCAATGCGGGCCGGCTCGCAACCGACAGCTTGTGCCGCCAGCTCGACGGTGGCGGAGGAGGTGTCGAATTCCAACACGCGTTGCGCCGCACCGAAGCGGGACAAATGGTTTTTTGCTTTTTCAATAGACATCAGGTAGTTCCTCCACTCTGTTCCGGTATGGTATCGATCAGGCGCTCGCATAGGCGGCGCAGATAGATCGCGGTTTCGCTCAGCGTCAGGCAAAGCACGAGACGCTCGTCCGGATCATGCGGGTCGGCGGGCAGATACTCGCGCAGCAGGGGCGGGATAAGCGCGCGGATGCGCTCCTTGTTCTGGAGCAGCCGCGTATAGCCGGCCTCAAAATCCACGCCGTCCCGTCCGGTCAGGGCCTTCACGTCGCTGAGCTTGAGCGTCTGCTTGAGATGGTAGACGCAGAGCAACTGCATGATTTGCTGGCGGGTGTATTTTTTGCCGCGCACGGGTGCCAGCAAGCCCTCCTTGACATAGTTGTGGACCATGGTTTTTGTCAGCAACTTGTCAGTTGGGTCGCGTTTTTCCGCCGAAAGCGTCTCGTCGAACAGCGACAACACCTGGTCCATATACAGATCAAGCCGCGGCACATCGGCAGGCTGGATATCCTGATCGGAAAAAACCTCGTCGATCAGCGCATCAAGCTCGGACATGCGTTCACCTCATTCCTTTCCTTATATTATAGTCCTTTCCCTCGGCCGGTGCAAGGGTGCGGGCTATCTGTCCGGCGGCTCACTTTTGGAAAATATCGAGCGCATGGCTGGTGACGCCCGCCAGATCCGGCCGCTCGCAGGTGGCGAAGTGGTATTTCAGATACAGTGCGAAGGCCGCTTCGTCCATTTGGTCGACCGCCTCGCGCATGAACAGGGCACAGCCATCCGACGCCACATAATGCAGGCGGGTCACGGGGAAATCCGCCATCAGTTTGTCGATATCCTCCTTGCGAACAAGCTCGAACAGGTCCTTTGGCTGCGAGGTAGCGGCAAAGGTTTCCGCATCGAGCAGTCCGTCGCGGATATACGCGCGCACATCGATATTGCCCCGGTGGAAGCCTTCGTCCAGCAGGCAGCCGTCAGAGATGACATAAGCGGCGAAAACAATACCGCCCGGCTTTGTTACGCGGAGCGCCTCCCGCAGCGCCTGCTGCTTGTCCCGCTTGGTGTAGAGGTGGTACAGCGGCCCGAGCAGCAGCGTGATATCGTATGTGCCGTCCGGAAAGGCGGACAGATCCAGTGCGTTGCCCTGAACGACGCGTACCTTTTCCTGGGGCTGGGTGTGCGCGCGGAACACCTCGATGTTGTGTTCGACCAGCTCCACCGCGTCCACGGTGTAGCCCTGCTGCGCGAGCGCGTGGGAGTAGCGGCCGGTTCCCGCGCCGATTTCAAGCACGCGGCTACCGGGGGACAGGTATTTCCCGATGTAATGCATGGTGGTCAGAAACTCAACCGTTCCGTGCGGGAGCCGCAGCCGGCTGTCCTCGTCATAGTGGCTGTAGAAATCGATCAGATAACGGTTGTCCATGATCGGAAGCCTCCTTTTGGGGAAATCGATGCGCCTGCCGCCGGACGGCCTGCGGCGTATTGCTGTGATTATACCACAGACCGGAACCGGCCGCAAGACGGCCGGCAGGTGGACAGCGGCACAAAAATATGCTATACTTAAACAATAAACCATGGGGGATTGCGATAAAAGGGGGCAAACCAGTGCGATGAAACGGTTTTTGAGGGATGGGCTTTTGGCGGCCTGCCTTGCGGTGATGCTTTCCGCTTTCGGAACCTGCGGTGCGGCCGGCACGAAACTGCCGGTGCTGATGTATCACGATTTGACGACCGACCCGTCCAAAACCAACAGCATGACGGTCACGGACGAACGGTTCCGGCTGGATATGGAATTTTTACAGCAGTTCGGCTATACGCCGCTGCTGCCGGCGGACCTGATCAATATTCGGGAAGGGAAAATGCAGCTGCCGGACAAGGCGGTGATGGTAACCTTCGACGATGGCTACCGCTCCAACTATGATTATGCTTATCCGGTGCTGCAGAACACCGGTATGAAAGCCGCGATTGCGGTTGTTGCGCATAATATCCGGCAGGAAGGGGACGCCGATTCCGCACGGCACAATATGACCTGGGATGAGCTGCGGGAGATGGTGGACAGCGGCGCTGTCGAGGTCGGCTCGCATACCTATAACCTGCATAACCCGCAGTATGGCGGAAACAACGCGCCCGATGGCATCAACGGGGTGATGCGCCTTAAGGGAGAATCGCGCAGCGCGTATAACGCGCGGGTGGGCGGTGACCTGTCGAGCAGCGTACAGTTGATCCTGACGCATACCGGCCAGGAAAAGGTCAATTATTTTTCCTACCCGTTCGGCGCGTATGACAGTTGGATGCCGGACTTGCTGGCACAGGCGGGGATACAGGTCAGCGCGCTGACCAATCCTGGTCTGTCCGAGATTTCCGTTACCCTACAGGGTCTTTCGCGTTACGGGATCACGATGGACCGGCCGGTGTCCGCGCTGCTGCGGCAGACCGACCAGGCGGTTCCGGCGCTGGCCGCGGTATCGGTCAACGGGGAGCTGGCCAAGCTGCCGGCCTACTACATCAATGGCAACAATTATGTGCGCGTGCGGGACGTTGCGGTCCTGCTGGGGGGAACGGGCAGCGCGTTTAACGTAGAGTGGAACAGCGGGAAAAATCGCGTGGAGCTGCAGTCGTTTACGCCATACACGCCGCTGGGGACGGAAAACGCGCCCCTGTCCGGCGAGACCCGCACGGTTCAGTCCATCACAGAGCCGACCGTGGCGGACAGCGTACCCAGCATGGTCGCGGCTTATAATGTTGACGGGTATACCTATTATAAGCTGCGTAGTCTGGGCGACCTGTGCGGTTTTGCAGTCGATTGGGACGAGGAATCGCAGACGGTCATTGTAACCGCTTAAAAGGGAAATACACCTGCTCGAAAAGGCAGGTGTATTTTTTGCTTGCAAGGGAAAAATGTTTACAAAACAGTGCTTGCATTTTTTGAAAAATGTAGTATCATAAAAGATATAAAATAGTTTTATAAACTATATTAAATTGAGGAGGAAACAATATGCCCCGCGTATTCCAGAAAGCCAGGGAGCCGTTTTCCAGTTATTCACATTTTGTGGGCGCGGTGCTCAGCGGGCTTGGTTTGCTGATCGTACTGGTGCGGTTGCTGTTCGGCAGTGCGGTATCAGGTTCGCTGGCTGCTGCGGCCGTTATCTTCTGCCTTTCCTTGATCGCTCTGTATTCCGCAAGCAGCGTGTACCACTTTTCCGAGAAGGGCGAAGCAGTGGTGCGGCGCCTGAAAAAGCTGGATCACAGCATGATCTATGTGCTGATCGCGGGAAGCTATACCCCGATTCTCTTACGCTATATGCCGTCGCCGCGCTGCTATGTGTTCCTTGGTGCGGTCTGGCTGGTCGCACTGGCCGGTATCGCGGTCAAGCTGCTCTGGATCGATGCGCCGCGATTGATCGGTACGGCGCTGTATCTGGTGCTTGGCTGGGCGATTGCCTTTGACTTTGGCGCGGTGCTGTCCATGCCCGTGCCGGCGATCGCCTTGCTGGCAGCAGGCGGCCTATCCTATACCGTGGGCGGTATTATTTATATGGCGAAGAAACCAAATCTCGGACCGCTGATCGGCTTCCATGAGCTGTTCCACCTGTTCGTGATCGTGGGAAGTCTGTGTCACTACGCGATGGTTTTTTGGTATGTGCTGTGATACCGCCTTTGAGCGGAATATACAAAGCTGCCAGTGGAAAACGTGAAAACTGCACAGCGCAGGGGGAAGAGCGACCGCTATTCCCTGTCATATATACACACAAAAAGAAAAAGATTATGAATTTTGTATAAAAACAGAATGTCAGTTTATACAAAAAGATCTAATTACTGTTGCAGGCGAGCAAAAAAACATGGTAAAATATTTGTCAAGAAATGAGAAATCTGGTAATTTTACTTGGCAAAAGGATGAAATCAATGAAGCAGATGCAGATAAACGGGCAGGATGCCCGTCAGTCGGTATGCACCGAAATAAAGGGCGGCTGGAGCCTCCTGCGCACGTCCGACTGTGCGGAGGGGCGCGAATATGCGCTGCGGGCGCATCGGAAAACCGACCGGACCCTGCGAATACTCGAGCAGACCCTGTATGCCATGCTGGAAGGCCTGTCTGTCGCGGTGCTGGTGGAAGACAACACCGGCCGGATTGCGCATATGGCCATGCAGGCGGTAAAGGGGCAGGCGCCGGATTGCCGGTTGCTGGCGCGTGCCGGTGGGACCGCGTTTGTCGCGCTGCCGGAGCCGGATGCCTGCCGGACTGTGGTGGAGAAGCTGGCGGAATTGTCGCATGGCCGTGAAGATGTCCGGATTCGGATTGCCGGCTATATGGGCGCGTGCCTGCCGGAAGTCCGTTTCGCGGGCCTGCTCAAGGGCGGCGCGGACGTGGAGCTGCTTTACACAGGCGGAGCTTGTCCGGAGCTGCGGTTCCGCACGCGGCGGGAGCATATGACGGCGGATGCGGTATGGATGCGCCTGTACCCCTGCTGGCAGGCAGCGGCATAAAAGAGAAACCGTTTTTCCATGTACGACATGGGAAAACGGTTTTTTTATTTTATTTTCGGGAATACTTGACAAGAGTTGAAAAGAGGAGTAAAATATCAATTGATATAAGATATTAATTAGAAAGAGGGTGACATTATGCAGACCAGAAATACTGTACAGCGTCAGATTGTCCTGCAGGCGGTATTGCGCATGCACGACCATCCAACGGCGGATACTGTATATGCGGCGGTTGCGGCGGAGCACCCGTCGATCAGCAAGGCCACAGTATACCGCAATTTGAACCAGCTGGCCAATCAGGGAGAGATCCGCCGTGTTCCTGTTCCAAACGGGGCGGACCGCTTTGATTTCAATACCGAGGAGCATTACCATGTCCGCTGCAGCGGCTGCGGCGCGGTGTTCGATGTGTATATGCCACATATCGATAACCTGATCGAGCGCATCGACGATGCGTCTGGCGTTTCGGTGCAGCGGTACGATATTTTGTTCGAGGGTCTTTGCCCGAAATGCGGCGGCAAGGCGTAACCGGTGTTATTTTGGCGGCGGAAGCGCCGTTCACAAATAAAAATCCTGTAAAAAACGAGAGGAGAAATGTTATTATGGCAAACTTGAAGGGCAGCAAGACGGAAGCAAACCTCCAGACCGCTTTTGCGGGCGAGTCCATGGCGCGCAATAAATACACCTATTTTGCATCCAAGGCACGGAAGGACGGCTACGTCCAGATTGCGAAGATTTTTGAGGAAACCGCGAATAATGAGAAGGAGCATGCGAAGATCTGGTTTAAGCTGCTCAACGGCGGCATCGACGATACCGCGGCCAACCTGAAAGCGGCGGCCGAGGGTGAGAACTACGAGTGGACCGACATGTACGCGACCTTTGCCAAGGAAGCGCGCGAGGAAGGCTTCGACGATATTGCGTACCTGTTTGAAAAGGTCGGTGAGATCGAGAAGGAGCATGAGGCCCGTTACCTCAAGCTGCTCTCCAACGTGGAGAACAAGGTGGTATTCTCCCGCGACGGCGACTGCATCTGGCAGTGTTCGAACTGCGGCCACATCGTTGTTGGCAAGCAGGCGCCTGAGGTATGTCCGGTTTGCGCACATCCGCAGGCTTACTTTGAGATCAAGGCGGACAACTATTAAGATATAAGATGCTGCGCATCCGTTCCGAAAGCGCAGGCTGAAATAAGAAACACCGCGGAATTTTGATTCCGCGGTGTTTTTTCAGTTTTCGGCGAACAACGGGGTGGAGAAATACCGCTCCGCGGTATCCGGCAGGACGGTAACGACCGTTTTGCCAGTACCGAGCTTTTTGGCAAGCTGGATGGCGGCCGCGACGTTTGTACCGCTCGAAATGCCGCACATCAGCCCCTCGAGCCGCGCAAGGTCCTTGGCGGTGCGGAGCGCCTCCTCGTCCGTAACGATGTAGAGGTGGTCGTAGATTTTGGTGTTCAGGTTTCTGGGGATGATGCCGTCGCCAATACCCATTTGCAGGTGGGTGCCGATCGAACCGCCCGACAGGATGGCGGCGTTCTCCGGCTCGACCGCCCAGATTTCCAACTGAGGGTTCTGCGCCTTGAGCACCTCGCCGATGCCGCTGATCGTGCCGCCTGTGCCGAAGCCGGAGCAGAACCCATCGATCGGGGCGCCGACCTGTTCCAGGATCTCGGTTGCGGTATGATGCCGGTGGACCGCAGGATTAGCGGGGTTGTCAAATTGGCCAGGAACAAAGACCTTTGGGTCATTTTTTTGCCATTTCGTTCGCAATTCGCTGGCATTCCGCAATACAGTCGCCGATATTGCCCGCGTCATGTACCAGAATGACTTCAGCGCCATAGTGCTGCACCAGCTTGCGGCGCTCCTCTGAAACGGAGTCCGGCATGATGATTTTGACCGCGTAGCCCTTGACCGCGCCGCACAGCGCCAGGCCGATGCCCTGGTTGCCGCTGGTCGGCTCGACGATGACCGTATCCGGCTGGAGCAGCCCGCGGCGCTCGGCATCCTCCACCATATTGAGCGCGGTCCGCGTTTTGATCGAGCCGCCGACATTAAGCCCCTCGAATTTGACGAACACCTCCGCGCAGCCCGCCGGAACCATACGGTTCAGGCGAACCATGGGCGTATGGCCGACTGCCTCGAGGATGTTACTGTATACCATTGAAAAATCTTCCTCTCAAACGTGTCTACCCCACATTATAGCACAACCTTTTGCATAAGCATAGAACAGATTGACCAAATTGTGTCAATCTGTACGGCTTTTTTTAGAGTTTATGCAGGGAGGAGGTGAAATGTGATGGAGATACATTTTAAGCAGGCGAACGGCGGCAACTATCTGCCCGCGTCGCGCGGCAAGGGGGATATTCAATATCTGGTGATCCATTTTACGGCCAACGACGGGGATACCGCGCAAAACAACGCCGATTATTTCGCGCGGGAGGATATCTCGACCTCGGCCCACTATTTTGTGGACGAAAACGAGGTCTGGCAGAGCGTTGCCGACCATGATATTGCCTGGCACTGTGGCACGAAAGGGACCTATTACCATCCCTACTGCCGCAATGCCAACAGCATCGGCATTGAGATGTGCAGCCGGCTGCAGGATGGGAAGTACTACTTCCGGCAAGGCACAATCGAAAACGCGGAGGCGCTGGCGCGCATGCTGATGGAGAAATACGGCATCGGGGCCGATCATGTGGTGCGCCATTACGATGTGACGCACAAGACCTGCCCCGCGCCGTATGTAGAGAGCGCGGCGGCATGGAACGCATTCAAAACCGGATTGACAGGGGAGATGGATGATATGACGGCAGACGAGGTAAAGCGGCTGATCGAGCAGAGCAGGACGGTTTACGGGACAGTGGACGCGGTGCCTGACTGGGGGCGCGCGACGGTGGAAAAGCTGGTGCGCAACGGCTGGCTCAAGGGCGAGGGGGACGGCAAGGGCCTGAACCTGTCCGAGGACCTGCTGCGCACGCTGGTTATAAATGACCGAGCGGGCATTTATGGGGAATGAAGTAGAAAAAACGGCGGAAATGCAGGATTTCCGCCGTTTTTTTTCAGGTTGGGGTGTGCATAGCCTGTTGCCGCACCGCCTGCTGATGCACGCTCCACCAGCACAGCCCGCAGAGGAACGCGGCGCGCATTGCCTCGCCGACATAGTCGTTGGCGAGCGTTTCCAGCTCGAAAGCGGCCGGCTGCTGGTCGAGCAGTTTGTAGAACGCGCTGGACTCGGCTTCAATCTCGTTTTGGAGACGTTTGTAAAGCGGAGATTCCAGCCAAAGCTCATACTGCCCATGTAGATAATTGTACATTTGTTATTCACCTCACCTTGTATTGTACTAAAGATAGTACAATATGGCAATGGCAAATATGTACTAAAAAATGAACATATATTGTGCAATTTTATGTGTGGTGCTATAATGATAAAAAAGGTGGTGAGTGTTTGCCAATTTGTTATAATAAGCTGTTCGCTACGATCAAGCAGCGGGGAAAAACAGAATATTACCTCCGAAAAAATGGTATTAGTCCGTCTATCTTGAGCAAATTGAAGAATGGGACAGGCGGTATCGATGCGCGAACAATAGAAAAGCTCTGTAAGTTGCTGGATTGTCAACCAGGAGATTTGATGGAATATAAAGAAAGCCCTCAGTCATCCGACTGAGGGCTTTTTGTCAGCGGCTTCCGGTGCCGCGGGCTTATGTAATCAGTCCAGATAGGTGATTTTTTCAACCCCCTTGATGCCCAGCCCCGGCTCGTCGGAAACCGTGATGTCCTTTTCATGGAACACCGCGCCGCCGAGGATGGGATCCTCGGTGCAAAGCACCGGACCGTCCAGGTCGATTTTGGTGATCACCTGCCTGGCACAGGCCAGATGGATGGCCGCGTTGACGCTGACCTTGGCCTCCAGCATACAGCCGAGCATGCACTCCACGCCGTATACCTCGGCCGCGGACGCGATCTTGAGCGCGTTGTACAGGCCGCCGGCTTTCATCAGTTTGATGTTGACCAGGTCGGCCGCGCGCATCTGCATGATGGTCAGCGCGTCGGCCGGCCCCTGCACGCTTTCGTCCGCCATGACCGGAATGGAAACGTTGTCGGTCACATACTTCAGGCCGGTCAGGTCGTGCTGCGCGACCGGCTGTTCGACAAATTCAATATCCAGACCGGCGTCCTCCATCTGGCCGAGGATGCGCACGGCCTCCTTGGGCTTCCAGCCCTGGTTGGCGTCGATGCGGAGCTTGATGCCTTGGCCGACCTCGGCGCGGATGGCCTGCAAGCGGCGCAGGTCGAGCGGCGCGTCCTTGCCGACCTTGCACTTGAGGCAGTCGTACCCGCGGTCAACGGCGTTGCGCGCGTCGCGCGCCATTTCCTCCGGATCGTTGACGCTGATGGTGATATCGGTCACGATTTGGCTGCGGCTGCCGCCGAGCATCTTGTATACTGGTATGTGGTAAAGCTGGCCGTACAGGTCCCAGAGCGCCATATCGACCGCGGCCTTGGCGCTTGTGTTTTTCAGGATGCAGCCCTGCAGGGCGAGCATCAGGTTTTCAAAATCGTCCACCTCGCGGCCGAGCAGGGTGGGGGCGATATGGTCGCGGACCGCGCCGATGATCGCGCCTGCGGTATCGCCCGTGACCGCGCCGGTCGGGGGCGCCTCACCGTAACCGACCGCACCGGTGTCCGTGTGTATCTCAACGATCACGTCCTCGACGGAGGAGACCGAGCGCACCGCAGTCTTGAACGGCACGCGCAGCGGGACGGAAATGCGCCCCAGGCGGATATTGGTAATCTTCATACTGGTTCAGCTCCTTTTGACATAGTCGTGTGTGGGCGGGTCAGCGGGCTAGCTCGTACATTGCCGCCGCGATGATCTCCGCGTTCTGGATGAGGCGCTCGACCTCCATATATTCATCCGGCTTGTGCTCGCGTATCTCGTCGCCGGGGAAGATCGGGCCGAACGCGACCAGATTGGGGATGGATTTGGCGTAGGTGCCGCCGCCGATGGATTTCAGGACCGCCTTTTCACCGGTCTGCTCCTCGTACACCTGGGACAGCTTGCGGATCAGCTCGCTTTCCGGCGGCATATAGATCGCGGCCTTGTGCTTCATTTTTGTCTCGTGGAAGCCGCCGAGCGCGAAGGCGCGCTCCATGCGGGGATGCGCGCCGTCATAGGTTTTGGTGACCGGATAACGCACGGAAAGCGTGAGCGACAGCGTTTCCTCCGCAAAGGCCGCCACGCCGAGGTTGACTGTCAAGTCGCCCGAAAGGTCGTCGCGCATGGCAAGGCCGAGGGATTCGCCGTGCGTTTCCATGCCGATACGTCCGGCCAGGAACGCCATGCAGTCGGCCAGCTCGCCCTCGAGTGGGAGCTGGGTAAGCGCTAGCGCAAGGCGGCCGATGGCGTTCTCGCCCTGCTCGGGCGTGGAGCCGTGTACGGATACGCCCTGCGCCTCTACGCGGATGCCGCCCTCGATCGGCGTCACCGTGACCTTGCTGGCCTGGATGCGCGCTGCCGCGTCGGCCGGACAGGCCAGCTCGGCCATCGCATAGGCAGGGGAGACGTTGGCGGCTGTGCCGCCCTCGAACCGGAGCAGGCGGCAGGGGCCGGTCTGCTCCAGCCTGCGGGAGTAGACGCAGTTCATGATTCCCTTTTCCCCGTTGATGATCGGGTACTCGCCGTCCGGTGTGAAGCCCATGACCGGCGTTTCGCCGCCATGTGCCAGATACCACGCCATATCGTCGCAGCCGGTCTCCTCGTTCGTGCCGAACAGAATGCGGATGCGGCGGGAGGGGATGAAGCCCGCGTCCTTGAGCGCTGCCAGTGCGTACAGCGCGGCCACGGTCGGCCCCTTGTCGTCCATCGTGCCGCGGCCGTAGATGCGCCCGTCTTTGACCTCGCCGGAGAACGGCGCGGCGGCGTTCCATCCGTCGCCGGCAGGCACAACGTCCAAATGGCCGAGCACGGCGATCATTTCCTCGCCCTTGCCGTATTCGCACCAGCCGACGCGGTCGTCCATATTCACGGTGGGGAAGCCCAGGCGCTCGCACAGCGCGAGCGTTTCGTGCAGGCAGCGCGCGACCTCTCGGCCGTAGGGTGCGCCCGCCTCGGGCGTTCCCTCGACGCTGGGGATGCGGATGAGGGCGGCCAGGCTTTGCAGCAGCTCGTCCGCATGCGCGCGGATATAGGGCTTAAAGTCCATATTTATATTCCTCCTTTGGTTATTAACGGCTTATTAACGGTTCTATATCATATTGTACAGGATAAAACGGGAATTTGCAAACCCATCTGTGCAGTTTGCTTGTAATTATCTTGCAAAAAGCCGCGGGATACGGTATACTATTACTGTCATCTGTCAAGGCGTGCGGAGCCGGCGCAGGTGGGAAAAGAGAATGAAAAAGAAATGAGGGAGGAAACCTATGATAACAAACGGTTTTACTTACTTTGCGGTGCTGGCATTTCTGGCTGCAGTGCTGGTGGGTGCGGAAAAGCTGACCAAATGGAAGTTTTTCAAGTTTATCCCGCCGGTCGTGCTGCTGTATTTGCTGACGATGCTGCTGTGTACCGCAGGGGCGTGGGATATGGAGGCGACCTCGGCGGCATATGGCGCGCTGAAAAATAATATCCTGTACGCCATGCTGGTGCTGATGCTGCTGCGCTGCGATATCCGCAAGATACTCAAGCTTGGCCCCCGCATGCTGGGCGGCTTTTTCGCGGCGAGTATCTCGATTTCGATCGGCTTTATTCTAACCTACGCGATCATGCATGGACAGCTCGGTTCGGAAGCGTGGAAGCCCTTGGGCGCGCTGTGCGGCAGCTGGATGGGCGGATCGGGCAACCTTGTCGCCGTATCTGAGGCCCTGCATATCGGAGAAGCGGATCTTGCGTATGCACTGGTGATCGACTCGATCGATTATTCCATCTGGGTCATGTTCCTGCTTTGGGCGATCTCGTTCGCACCGCAGTTCAACAAATGGACCAAAGCCTCCACCGCAACGCTGGACGAGGTTTGCGCCCGCCTGGAAGCGGAAGAAAAAGAGGCGGATAAGCATATTACCTTTGCCGGCCTGCTGTTCCTGATCGGCGGCGCGCTGCTGGTTTCCGCAATCGGGCAGAACATTGGCGCAGCAATCAACGGCGTCGCACCTTGGCTGGATAAGGCGACCTGGACGGTGCTGGTGGTCACGGTGGTTGCGCTGGTTGCGGCGGTTACACCGATCGGCAAGATCGCGGGTGCGGCCGAGTTGTCCAATGTACTGCTGTACATGGTCATCGCGCTGCTGGCGTCCCGCGCAAGCCTGCTGGAGCTGACGGAAGCACCGGTATGGATCATTTCCGGCTTTATGATTCTCGGAATACATGGGATTATTCTGGTTGCCTTGGCAAAAATCTTCAAGCTGGATATGTTCACCTGCGGCGTTGCTTCGCTGGCCAATATCGGCGGCACGGCCTCCGCGCCCATCCTGGCCGGCTCGTATTCCGGCGCGCTGGTGCCGGTCGGCGTTCTGATGGCGCTGATGGGCTATGTCATCGGAACGGGCGGCGGTATTCTGACCGCGAATATCATGAAATTTTTTGCATAACGATCTCTTTTCCAAATGGAAAGCGGCTGTCCGAACCGGACAGCCGCTTTTTATTTTCGGTGTAGGACAAAATGGTTTTTACGGAAGGAGAGCAGCCCGTCCCGCTGCATTTTGCTCAGCTCGTTCGACAGGGCGCTGCGGTCCGCGCCGAGATAATCGGCAAGCTGCTGGCGGTCGAACGGGATATCGAACGTATCGCAGCCGTTCTGCACGGCCTGCGCGGACAGATAGGACAACAGCCTGCCGCGCAGGGATTTCGGCGTTGTGTGGAAGATTTTGCGCGTCAGGGTCAGGTTTTTCCGCGCTGTCACATCGAGCAGGTTGCGGAGCAGGATGTCGCGCCCGCTGTCCTCCCGACCGGCGGGCGCGAGCAGGTGATCCATGGGCAGGAACAAAACTTCGGACGGTTCGGCGGCGACCGCGCTGACCATCATAGGCGTGCCGGGGACGCAGGCGTAGGTTTCCGCAAACACGGCGCCCGGACCGATATGGTCCAGAATTGTTTTGTTGCCCCAGGCGTCGTCGCGCTCAATGGTCACGCCGCCGGACAGCAGGACGCAGAGCGCGTGGGCCGTATCCCCGACCCGATAGACCGGATGACCTTTTTCGTAGGAGCGGCGGTAGCTGTGCAGCTGTTCCAGCAGCGGCGGAAGCTTTGCTTCCGGCAGACCCTGGAACAGGCGGCAGTGCATTAATACGGATGCTTCCATATTTCCTCCTGTTTTGTTGTTACAACAACATACGGTGTGCTACCAGTATAGTAAGATAGGAGCATAAAGTCAAGTATGCGCCGGTTTGTCCGGACGCGGAACAGGTTACCTATCAGGAGGAAACGGATATGATACGGAAAATTATTGAAATCAATGAAAAAAAGTGTAACGGCTGCGGCTTGTGCGCCAATGCCTGCCACGAGGGGGCGATCGGCATGGTAAACGGAAAGGCGAAGCTGCTGCGGGACGATTATTGCGACGGCTTGGGCAACTGCCTACCAGTCTGTCCGACAGGAGCGATCACATTTGTCGAGCGAGAGGCCGCTGCCTATGACGAAGCGGCGGTGCAGGAGAACCTGCGCGCGAAAGCTGAGGCGCAACAGCCGCTTGCCTGCGGCTGCCCGGGCAGCCATGCGCGCGCAATCGACCGTCTCGCCGCACCGCAGGCAGACGGCGCGGTTCCGAAGGTTTCCCAGCTCCGCCAGTGGCCGGTGCAGATCAAGCTGGCGCCCGTCAACGCGCCGTATTTCCAGGATGCGCACCTACTGGTAGCGGCGGACTGCACCGCCTACGCATATGCAAATTTCCATCAGGACTTTATCCGGAACAAAATCACGCTGATTGGCTGCCCCAAACTGGACGAGGGCGATTACAGTGAAAAGCTGACCGAGATCATCCGGCAGAACGATATCAAAAGTGTTACGGTGGTGCGCATGGAGGTGCCGTGCTGTGGCGGTATCGAGCATGCGGTGCGCACAGCCCTGCAAAACAGCGGCAAGTTTATGCCGTGGCAGGTGGTCGTGGTATCGACCACGGGCGAGATACTGGACCGGTAAGGCGTTTGCAAATTCACTCCGCTGTGGTACAATAGCTCATGAGAACGGGGCGTTGGATCGCGGAGGGATAAGAGTATGAATACATTGGACGTGGTGCATGATTTTCTGCGGCGGCAGGTGAAGCCGGGCGCGGTCTGTATCGATGCCACGGCGGGCAAGGGGCGCGACACCGCGCTCCTTTGCCGTCTTGCGGGAAAAAACGGGCGGGTGATCGCGTTTGATATCCAGGAGGCTGCGGTCGAGCAGACGCGCGCGCTGCTGGCGGAGCAAGGCTTGACCGCTGAGGTCGTGCAGGACAGTCACGCGCATATGGCGCGCTATGCGGCGCCGGGGACGGTGGACTGCATTGTGTTTAACTTTGGCCGGCTGCCGGGCGGAGATGCAAAAATATTCACCACAGCCGCTTCCTCGCTTCCGGCGATCGACGCGGGGCTGACGCTGCTGCGGCAGGGCGGCGTGATGGCGCTTGCGCTGTATTATGGGAAAGAAAACGGATATGAGGAGAAAAATGCGATTTTATCGCACTTAAAGTCGATAAATGACCGATTGTTCACTGTTCTGGCATGCGATTGGCTCAACCGACGGAACGACCCGCCGCTGCCGATTTTCATATGGAAAGAGTGAGCGGTCTGTGTTACAATAAAGGAAAAGGAGGGATATGATATGCCTTGGTGTCCCAAATGTAAAGCGGAATACAGAGAGGGGTTTACGGAGTGCAGTACCTGCCGGGTGCCGCTGGTGGATACGCTGCCCGAGGAAAATGAGGAAAATAAGAAGCCGGAGGAATTCGTCCTGCCGGATGGCATGGAGAAACCAATCGCGGTTTACACCGCCAAAAACCGGTTGGAAGCGGAAATGGTCTGCGACATGCTGCGCGAAAATGATATTGTTGTACTCCACCGGCCGGCGGCGTTCCGTCAGATACAGGCTTACAGCGGCGCGGACGCGCGCTTCGGGGTAGAGATTGTAGTCGATGCGAGCCAGACCGCCCGCGCGCGTGCGTTGATCGACGAAATGAACCACAGCTTTGCGGAGGCGCCGGTTGATGAGGAAGAGCTGGCCCGTCTGGCCGAGGAGCAGGCGATGCAGGTGCCGGAGCAGCCTATGGAGGATAACGCTTCGTTCAAGCTGCTGCCCGTGGTGGCAGGCGTGATCGCGGTGGCGCTGCTGCTGCTGTATTTGGTTTCCAACCGTATGTAAAGGGGAGAGTGCCTATGCCGTGGTGTCCGAAGTGTAAAGCGGAGTTCCGCGAGGGCTTCAGCGTGTGCAATACCTGTCATGTGCCGCTGATCGACCATATACCGGATGGGACGGAAACGATCGCGGAGCCTGCTCAGCCCGACGAGGCCTGGTTGCGCGAGGATGGGAAACGGACAAAGCTGCTTCGGCTGCTGCGGACGCTGATTATCCTGTTTCTGGCGCTGGCGGTCGTACTGCTGCTCGCGGATAAGGGGATATAAAAAGGGAGTGCGTATCACGCACTCCCTTTTTATATGCTGTTGTTACCGAATATCGTCGAACAGGCCGGTGAAGTCCAGTGTTGCGAAATAATCCCTTGGCGTTTCCGCACGGCGGATCAGCTCAACCGAGCCATCCTCGCGCAACAGCAGCTCGGCGGAGCGCAGCTTGCCGTTGTAGTTATAGCCCATCGAGAAGCCGTGGGCGCCCGTATCGTGGATATACACATAATCGCCGATATCGATACGGGGCAGGTTGCGGTCGATGGCGAACTTGTCATTGTTCTCGCACAGGCCGCCGGTCACATCATAGGTGCGGTCGTGCAGCGCGTCCTCCTTGCCAAGGATGGTGATGTGATGGTAGGCGCCGTACATCGCCGGACGCATCAGATTGGCCGCGCAGGCGTCAAGACCGGCATATTCCTTGTAGGTGTGCTTGTGGTGGATGCAGCGGGCGACCAGCGCGCCGTAAGGTCCGAGAATAAAGCGGCCCATCTCGGTATAGATCGCGATGTCGTCCATACCCGCCGGTGCGAGCACCTCTTCATAAGCGCGGCGCACGCCCTCGCCGATGGCCATGATATCGTTCGGCTCCTGCCACGGCTTGTAGGGGATACCCACGCCGCCGGACAGGTTGATGAACGCGATATGCACGCCGGTTTCCTTGCGGACCTCGACCGCCAGCTTGAACAGGATGCGGGCCAGCGCGGGATAGTATTCGTTTGCCACCGTGTTGGAGGCCAGGAACGCATGGATGCCGAAATGCTTGACGCCCTTGGCCTTCATATACTTGAACGCCTCGATCAGCTGTTCGCGGGTCATTCCGTACTTGGCCTCCTGCGGCGTATCCATGATCTCGTTTTCAAGTACAAAATCGCCGCCCGGATTGAAGCGGCAGGACATGGTTTCCTTCCACTGGCCGACCTTATCGTAATAGTCCAAGTGGGTGATATCGTCAAAGTTGATGATCGCGTCCAAGTCGCTGGCGAGCTTGAAATCCTCGTCCGGCGTCACATTGGAGGAAAACATGATATCGTGGCCGGTGATGCCGCAGGCGCGGCTCAGCTGCAGCTCGGTATAGCTGGAGCAGTCGCAGCCGAAGCCTTCTTCATGAAGGAGCTGGACCAGACGGGGGTTCGGGGTCGCCTTAACGGCAAAATATTCCTTGAAGCTAGGGTTCCATGCGAACGCGGCCTTGACCTTGCGGGCATTCTCGCGGATGGCCTTTTCATCGTAGATGTGGAACGGGGTGGGATGGGTCTTTACGATCTCCTGCACCTGCTCAAGGGTCAAAAAGGGTTTCTTTTCCATTGGTTTTCGCCTTTCCTTTGTTTCTGGGGTTATTCGTCGGTCTGTTTGCCGAGGATGCGCTCGAAGCGGCGGCGCATATCGTCCTCGATGCGCTGGGTTTCGATCTGGTCGACGCCGATGATGCGGCCGTCCTGCACGATAACGACCATGCCTTCTGCGAGCATGGCAGGCGTTTCTGCGCGGGGGAAATTGACCATTTTGTCGTTGATTTCCACGACAACGAAATCGCCTTCAAAGCGGTCGACGATACCGGTCTGTTTCATGCAGCATTCTCCTTGCTTGATGGTAGTGGGTCGAGCGGGAGGACGACCGTGCCGCTTTCCGCTGTGATGCGGACGTCGCCAACACCCGCGAGGGACAGGTTTTCCAGCGTTTGCGGGCTGGGATGGCCGTAATCGTTGTTCACGCCGCACGAAATCACCGCGGTCGAGGGCCGCACCGCGCACAGGAATTCCTCGGAGGAGGAAGTGTTTGCACCGTGATGCCCAACCTTGAGGATCTCGCACGACAAAAGTGGATAATGGTTCAACAGGGAGCGTTCCGCCGCGGCCTCGGCGTCTCCCATCAGGAGAACGCTGCGGCCACCCGCCTGGAACAGCGTGACCAGGGAGCGGTTGTTCAGGTCGCTGTCCGATACATCGTCGTCCGGCCCGAGGAACGTGAGCGACGCACCGGAATCAAACGGCAGGATGTCGCCCCGTTGCGGGACGGTCGGACGGAGGCCGCGCGCCTCCAGCGCGTCGAGCATGCTGCCGTAGGTGGCGGTGTTGGCAGTCTCCCGTCCCATAAAGAAATGTCCGATTGGGAATGCCTCGATCACCCGCGCCATGCCGCCGATATGGTCGGCGTGCGGATGGGTGGCGACCACGGCGTACAGCTCCTGCACGCCAAGCTCCTCTAAATAGCGGACGATGGTATCGCCGCTTTCCGCTGTGCCAGCGTCCACCAGCACGGCCTGGCCACCCGACAGGAGCAGGATGGAATCTCCCTGGCCAACGTCGATAAAATGGACTTCGGTCTCGCCGGTGAGTTCCTGCGGACCGGATAAAAAACCGGGCAGGTAAAGCCAGGCGTCAAGCGCCAACACAAGTGCCGCGCCAATAAACAGGATGCGCCGGAGGATTCGCTTCATTATTCTTCACAGGTGCGGTAGGAATCGAATTTGTCCGTGATCTCTTTGGACGGGGCGGGCGTCGCCAGGCTGACGATGATGATGGCGAGCAGGCCGCAGACAAAGCCGGGTACGATCTCGTACAGTTCGAAAATGCCACCGGACATCTGCGCCCAGAACAGGTCGACCAGGCCGCCGACGATGATACCCGCATACGCGCCGTATTTGTTGGCGCGCCGCCAGAACAGGGAGCAGAGCACGAGCGGGCCGAACGCCGAGCCAAAGCCGGCCCACGCGTATTCGACCAGACCGAGTACCGTGCTGTTCTGGTTGGTCGCGATCAGCACGGCAATCAATGCGACTACCATAACGCAGCCGCGGGAGACCCACATCAGCTCCTTGGCAGAGGCGTTGGGGCGTATTTTGTTGTGGTAAAAGTCCTCGGTGATGGCAGACGCGGTAACAAGGAGCTGGCTATCCGCGGTGGACATGATCGCCGCAAGAATGGCGGACAGGAAGATGCCCGCGATGAACACGGGGAAGATGCGGGTGACCATGTTGATGTAGATGGTCTCCTCATTGCCCGCGGTGACGAGCAGGCCGTCGCCCAGGAACATGCGGCCGGAAACGCCGATCAGTACGGCGGCGGTCAGCGAGATCAGAACCCAGACGGTCGCGATGCGGCGGGACTTTTTGATCGCTTTCGGGGACTCGATACCCATGAAGCGGATCAGAATATGCGGCTGGCCGAAGTAGCCCAGCCCCCACGCGATCAACGAAATGATGCCGATGGCCGTGTAAGGCGTATTGGTCGCGCCATCCACGAACAGGTTCAGGAAATTCGGGTTAAACGAATCGACCTGCGCAAAAAAGTCGGCCGGCCCGCCCAGCGAGCCGATGGCAATCGAGGGTACCGCGATGACGCAGAAGAACATCAGCAGGCCTTGGAAAAAGTCGGTCCAGCACACGGCGAAAAAGCCGCCGGCAAAGGTGTACGAAATAACGACGACCGCGCCGATCAGCAGTGACACCAGATAGGGCATACCGAATACAGATGAAAAAAGCTTGGCGCAGGAGACAAAGCCTGAAGCGGTATAAAACAGGAAAAACACCAGGATGAATATTGCGGCGATCACCGAGATCATGCCGCTTTCATCCTTAAAACGGTTCTTGAAGAACTGCGGCAGCGTGATCGCGTCGTCCGCCACCTTGGTGTACTGGCGCAGCGGCTTTGCGACAAGCAGCCAGTTGAGATAGGTGCCGATAGCAAGGCCGATGGCGATCCAGCCGGCCGAAATGCCGGACAGATAGGCCGCCCCTGGCAGGCCCATCAGCAGCCAGCCCGACATGTCGGAGGCCTGCGCGCTCATCGAGGTGACCCAGGAGCCAAGCTTTCGGCCACCGAGGAAATATTCGCTGGTCGTGCGGTTTTTCCCCATAAAGTACATGCCGATGCAGATCATAAAGATCAGATACACGCCAAACGCGACGAGTGTGATGATGCTGTCAATATTCATGTATAATTACCCTCCCAAAATTCATGTTTTATTATACATGGATTCGCTTTTTTTTGCAAGAATGAGGGTGGGAAATTGCGGTTTTCACAAAAAATAGACAATATAGATAAAAGTGGACCGCAAAAACAGGGGAAGGATTGTTATGAATGACGGATAGGCCGGTTCACAGCTTCATGGCCCGCGCGAGCTTGCTTTCTGGCTCCGGCGTCAGGGAGAGGTAATCGGCAAGGTCGGCGGCAAGCGCATGGAAAACCTCCTCGCTGCCCGCGATCCATTCCAGCTCGATCTCGCACAGGGGGGCGGAGCGCCCGTTATGGTGCAGCATGCCCTCGTCCAGCGCAAGCTCGCAGACCGTGTCCTCCTGCTGGAGCAGGATGGCGCAGCGCCGGAAGTCGACCGTGCAGATCGTTTCCAGGCGCGCGGCGAGTGCCTGCTCGCACAGCGCGCGCGGCGCGCCTTTGTCGGGCAGCGCGGAGAGTCCCTCCGCGACCGTCTGCGCGTCGCACTCGTATTCCTCATGCGCGCGCATGCCGGCGGGAGTGCTGGTGTTGCGCCGCTTCATGCAACATACGCTGCGGTCGTTTTCGCGGCGCAGACGGAGTGCGGCGTCGTTGCGGCGCAGCAGACCGTCCGCCGTATCGAAATACTGCGATTTCATATGGATGGTGCGGCTTTGGCTGCCGATACGGGAGGAGGCCCAGAGCAGCGCCTGTCCCAATACCCATTCGTCCGCCCGCCATTTGTATTCCTTTTCCATTACCGTATCTGTCCGTTTCCATAAATGATAAATTTGGTGGTGGTCAGCGCGGTCAGCCCCATGGGGCCGCGCGCATGCAGCTTTTGCGTGGAAATGCCGATCTCTGCACCGAAGCCGAACTCAAACCCATCGGTAAAACGGGTGGAGGCGTTGACATAGACCGCCGCCGCGTCGACCTCATCCAGAAAACGCTGGGAAGCCTCGTAGTCGCGGGTGACGATGCACTCCGAGTGACCGGTGTTGTAGCGGTTGATATGTGCGATCGCCTCGTCGAGCGAATCAACGACCTTGCAGGAGATCTCATATCCCAGATATTCGCGCCCGTAGTCCTCCTCTGTGGCGGGGAAGACGGCGTCGCCCAGAAGCTCCCTGGTGCGGGGGCAGCCATGGATGGAGACGCCGCTCGGCGCGAGGCCGGCCGCCGCCATGGGCAGGAACCGCGCCGCCGCGTCCTTGTGGACGAGCAGGCTTTCGGCCGCATTGCATACGCTCGGGCGCTGGCATTTGGCGTTGACCAGGATGCGCTGCGCCATCTCTAGGTCGGCGGACGCATCCACATACACGTGGCAGTTGCCGGTTCCGGTCTCAATGACTGGAACGGTCGCGTTCCGGACGACCGACTGGATCAGGCCCGCCCCGCCGCGCGGGATAAGCACGTCGAGCCAGCCGTTCAGCTTCATCATCTGCGTGGCGCTGTCGCGCGAGGTGTCCTCGACCAGGTTGATGGCGCCCTCCGGCAGGCCCTCGCCGGCAAGCGCCGCACGCATGAGACGGGTCAGGCACATGGAGGAGTGGAATGCCTCCTTGCCGCCGCGTAGGATGCACGCCGAGCCGGCCTTGAAGCACAGCGCGGCCGCGTCCACCGTGACATTGGGGCGCGCCTCGTAAATAATGCCGATCACGCCCATAGGTACGCGCTTCTGCCCGATGTTTAGGCCGTTCGGCGTTTTGCGCATCCACAGCACCTCGCCGATGGGGTCGGGCAGGGCTGCGACCTGGCGGCAGCCCTCCGCGATGCCGGCGATGCGTTTTTCGTCCAGCATCAGGCGGTCGATCAGCCCTTCCACGAGGCCGTTTGCGCGGCCGTTTTCGATATCGATGCGGTTGGCGTCGATGATTTCGCGGGTATTCGCAAGCAGCGCGTCCGCTATGGCGAGCAGGCCGCGGTTTTTATCGTTTGTGCCGAGTCTGGCGACCGCGTATTTGGCGCGGCGCGCGTCCGCGGCAATGTCCATCAGTTGTCGCATGGGTTACACCTCGTTTTATCGTTTTATTTCTTTTTGAAAGGGGCGGCCGCCATAACAAGCATCACGATCAAGTATAGGCCGTACAGGATGTAGGTAACGGCGTTGCTCCAAGGGAAAGAGGCTTCGGGATGGTGCAGCGCATAGATGAAAAACGCGGCGGCAGCTATCAGCATAACCAGCGCGATGAGGCGTGATTTTTTCTTTGTCATAACGGGCTTCCTCCCTCGTTATATCCGCTGGGGGTGCTCAGGGGAAAGAGGGGGGCGCCGGCGGCCCCGCGTCAGCACGGCCAGCCGTGCAGATAGGCCTGCAGGCCGAAAAACGAACCGACCGCGATGCCGATCAGAGAAGCGATCAGATACCGGATGCGTGTCTTGGTCATAGTCCTGCAACCTCCCGTGCGAAAAGCGTGCCGACCGGCTTACCGTCGACGATATCGTATAATATACCCTGCTTATCCCCGTTGGCGACCAGCATGGGGATGCCCGCGTCCATGCACAGTTCGGCGGCGGTGATCTTGGTGGCCATGCCGCCCGTGCCGTGCGCCGAGCCGGCGCCGCCCGCCATGCGGCGTATTTTCGCGTCGATCCTGGAAACGTGACGGATCAGCTTGGCCTGCGGGTTTTTGCGCGGGTCGGAATCATACAGCCCGTCGATATCCGAAAAAATAACGAGCAGGTCGGCCTCGCACATACGCGCGACGACCGCGGAAAGCGTGTCGTTGTCGCCAAAGTTTTCAATATGCTTCAGCTCGGCTGTGGCGACCGTGTCGTTCTCGTTGACGATCGGCACCACGCCGGTGCGCATGAGGGCGGTAAAGGTGTTGTGGATGTTTTCACGCTGGTCGTCGTCCACAATGTTTTCGCGCGTGAGCAGGATCTGAGCCACGTTGATGCCGTATTCCAGGAACATTTTGTCGTAAATGTGCATCAGCTCGCACTGGCCGACCGCAGCGGCGGCCTGCTTCATGGCCAGCTCGGTGGGGCGCTCGCTCAAGCCGAGCTTGGCGGCGCCGACGCCGACCGCGCCGGACGACACAAGCACCATTTCAAACCCCTGGTTCTGCAGGTCGCTGATGGTGCGGACGAGCCGCTCGATGCGGCGGATGTTGAGCTTACCGTTTTCATATGTCAGCGTCGAGGTGCCGACCTTGACGACGATGCGCCGGACCTCGTTGATATTAAGCATAAAAGACCTCCGGTTTCCGGCAGGGCGGACAGGGCCGCGCCGCTGGCTTCCTATTATATACATGTTTATTGTAGCACAGCGGGCGGCTTCACACAAGGCAAACAAAAATCTTTTACAAATTGCCGGAAAAACCGGTTCGTAGAAAAATATACCCGCCGGACGGCTATCTTTGCGCATATTTTTTGTTCCAAAAGGTCAATTGTTGTGGTATACTATATTTTATCAAATTATGCCTTTTGAACGATTTTGCGAAAGGAAGGGATCAGTCATGGCAAACCGCGTGACCATCCAGATCGCGGGGCAGCATTATACCATGCTGGCCAACGAGACCGTGGAATATATGAACGAGGTCGCGGAACTGGCGCAGCAGACCATCGCGGAGTGCGGCGGCTCGGCGTCGTTCGCGTCCACACGCGCGCTTGCGCTGGCGACCGTCAACCTCGCGGATGAATATATCAAGGCCAAGACCGCGGCGGAAGCGGCCGAGGCCAAGTGCCGCGCGCTGGAAGCGGAAAACACCGCGCTGCGGCAGCAGGTGAGCCGCAACAGCGCGAACCACCCCGGAAACCGACGCAAATGAACCGGATAGAGCTTCTGGCCCCCGCAGGCTCGCCGGAGGGGGTGCGCGCCGCAGTCCAGTCGGGCGCGGGCGCGGTATACATGGGCTTCGGCACGTTCAACGCGCGCCGGGGCGCGAAGGGCTTTTCGCAGGATGAAATGGCGCAGGCGATCGCCTATTGCCGCGCGCGGGGCGTCAAGACCAATATCACCCTGAATATCCTTGCCGGTGACCGCGAGCTGGACGCGGCGCTGCAGGACGCAAGGTTCCTCTACGAAGCGGGCGCGGACGCGCTGATCGTGCAGGACCTTGGCCTTGCGCGCCTGATTCATGCGCACGCGCCGGATTTCGCGCTGCACGCCTCCACGCAGATGACCGTTCACACGCTGGACGGCGCGCGGGAGGCGCGCGATATCGGCTTTTCGCGCGTGGTGCTCAGCCGCGAATGCACGCGGGACGAGGTGCGCCTGATCACCGAACAGGCGGGGGTGGAAACCGAGGTGTTCGTCCACGGTGCGCTGTGCATGTGCTATTCCGGACAGTGCTACCTGTCTGCGGTGATCGGCCAGCGGTCGGGCAACCGCGGCCTGTGCGCCCAGCCCTGCCGCCTGCCGTATGGCGGCGGCTACCCGCTGTCGCTCAAGGATCTGGCGCTGGCTGGCCATGTGGCCGAGCTGGCGGAGATGGGCGTGTCCTCGCTCAAGATCGAGGGGCGCATGAAGCGGCCGGAGTACACGGCGATCGTCACCGGAATCTATGCCGGCCTGCTGCGTGAGCGGCGCGGGCCCACGCCCGGGGAGCGGGATATCCTGCGGCGGGTGTTTTCGCGCGATGGCTTTACAGACGGGTACTATACCGGCAAAAAGGGCGACGGGATGTTCGGCACCAAGACCGACGTGCCGCTGCAGGAGGTTCAGTCCCTGTACGACGAGGCGGCGCGCCGCTTTGCAGAGGGGAAGGAGGCGCCGCTCGTTCCGGTGTCGCTTTGCTTTACCGCGCGGGTGGATACCGGCGCGGTGCTGAGCGCGGACGGGGTTTCCGCCGCGGCGCCGGCCGAGCGGGCGGTCAACCGTCCGACCACGCCGGAGATGGTGGAAAAGTCCTTGCGGAAAACCGGCGGGACGCCGTTTTATGTCAAAAACCTGCGCATCGAGCTGGAGGACGGGCTGGCCGTGCCGGCGTCCGTGATGAACGGGATGCGGCGCGACGCGCTTGCGCTGCTGCTTGCCAAGCGCGGTACGCCGCCCGCCCGCGACTGGCTGGAAGGGCCTCTGCTACGGCGGGACGAGGAATGCGCGTCGCGCGAAGGCTTCCGCGGCTTTACCGCGTCCGTGCGCACCAAGGCGCAGGCGGCGGCGCTCCGCGGCCTTGGACTGGAAACCGTTTACGCGCCGGTCGGCGTGGCGGCCGAGACTGGCCTGCCCGCCGTGCTGCCTCGCGTGTTTTCGGACGCGGAGCAGCCCGAACTGGAGATGCTGCTCGGCGAGGCGATGAGCCGCGGCACCCGCACGGTGCTGGTGGGCAACATCGGGCAGGTCGCGCTTGCGCGGCGCATGGGGTTCACGATACACGGCGATTTCGGCCTGAACGCCTATAACAGCAAAACGCTGCACGCGCTCGCGGAAATGGGCGTGACGCGGCAGACGCTTTCGTTTGAGGTGCGTCTGGCGCAGGCGCGCGATATGGAAGGGCCGCTCGAAACCGAGCTGATAGTTTATGGATATCTGCCGCTGATGATCTTCGAAAACTGTGCGATCCGCCGGCAGCACGGCGGCCGCTGCGCCTGTCGGGAGGGTACGACCTGTTTGACAGACCGGAGAAAGGCGCGCTTTGCGCTGCTGCCCGAATACGGCTGCCGCAACACGCTGCTCAACAGTCGCCCGCTGTACCTGCGCGCGGCGTATGAGCGCTTGGGCGTGCAGACCGCGCGGCTGCTGTTCACGACGGAGCCGCCGGAGGAATGCGCGCGCATCGCGCGGGCGTTCCTGGACGGGACGCCGCTGGACGGGGATTTCACCAACGGCCTGTACAAAAGAGGAGTCGAATAATGCGGATTATACTGGCGTCCGCCTCGCCGCGCAGGCGGGAGCTGCTGGCGCTGATTACGAAGGAATTTACCGTCTATCCGGTGGATGCGGACGAGACGCTGCGCCCGGGCGCGCCGCTCGACGCGGAGGTCGTGCGCCTGTCCCGCCTCAAGGCGGAGGCGGCGCGGCGTATGCATCCGGACGCGGTGTGCATCGGGTCGGACACGATGGTGACCATTGACGGCCTGCCACTCGGCAAGCCGGCGGACGTGCGGCAGGCGGCCGACATGCTGCGCCATCTGCGCGGGCGCACGCACGAGGTGCTGACCGGCCTTGCGGTGCTGCCACCGGACGGCGCGGCGCGCACGCTTTGCACCCGCACGCGCGTTACTTTCCGCGATTTTGCGGAGGACGAGCTGGCTGCCTATCTCGCCACGGGCGAGCCGCTGGACAAGGCGGGCGCCTACGGCATCCAGGGCCGCGGCGCGCTGCTGGTGGCGGGGATCGAGGGCGATTATTACAGCGTCATGGGGCTGCCGGTCGCGCCGCTTTACGAGGTACTGCGCGGGCTGGGCGCGCTCCGCGCCGGATAGGGACGCGCGTCCGGAAAAGTGGGCGCGCAAACAGGGGTTGCGCAGTTGGGGGCTTTGTCCGCGCGGTACGCGGCACGGCCCTTTCGTTTGGAACAGGGGTTCCGGACGGGAGATATCAGAAAGGAAGTTTGATTTTTGCGAAGAAGAAACAGACTGGGCTCGCGTTTTTTCATCGGCGTCGCCGTGGTGATCGTGCTGTGCATCCTTTCCGCACTGTACAGCGGCGTGACCGGAAATCCGTCGCCCGTGACGACCGCAGTGGGGATCGTCGCCACACCGATCCAGAAGCTTGCGACCGGTGTGAGCGGCTTTTTCGGTAAAGGGCTGAGCTATTTTACCGAATTCGACGCGCTCAAGGCGGAGAATGAGGAGCTGCACCGACAGATCCGTGAGATGGAGCAGACCGTGCGCGACGCGCAGCTTGCAATAGAGGAGAACAACCGCCTGCGCGCGCAGGCGGGCCAGCCCGAACGCGCGCGCGAACTGACCACGCTCAACGCGGAGGTCATCGCCCGCAACCCGGGCGACTGGGCGACCGTGCTGACGCTCGACAAGGGTTCGTCGCACGGGGTAGAGGTCAATGACGCGGTCATCACCGAGGATGGGCTGGTCGGCTATGTCAGCGCGGTCGCACCCAACTACAGCACGATCACGACCGTCGTCGATATCGAGATGCAGTGCGGCGCGCTGATCACCCGCACGCGCGACAGCGCGATTGCGGAAGGAAGCTACGACCTGATGGCGGAAGGCAGCCTGCGCCTGTCCTACCTGACAGAGGACGCCAGCATCGTGATCGGCGATACGGTGGAGACCTCGGGTGCGGGCGGCGTGTTCCCCAAGGGCGTGATGATCGGCACGGTCGAGAGCGTCCTGCCGGAGGAAAACGGCATCTCGTATTACGCGGTCCTCAAGCCGTTCGTCGATGTGGAAACGGTGACGAACGTGTCCGTCGTGACCGCCTTTACGGATACTACGGAGTGAGCTTATGCAGAGAGAACAGTTATCCATCCCGAAGATGATCCTGTACATTTTGTTCGCGCTGGTGTTTTATGCGCTGCAGTCCAGCCTGTTCGGGGCGTGGTCGATCCGAGGTTACCACCTCGATCTGCTGCCCGCGTTCGTCGCGGCCGCCGCGCTGCTGGACGGGCCGGTGGAGGGCGTTATTATGGGCGTTGTGGTCGGGCTGCTGTACGACCTGGGCTTTACCGGCATCGACGGGCTGTACCCCATCTTTTTCATGCTGTTCGGCATGGTTGCGGGCGCGATGAGCCGGCTGACGCTCAGCCGGAACTATGTGTCCATGCTGATGCTCAACGCGGTCGAGATGGTCGTGATCGACCTGCTGCGGTATTTCTGCTACCTGCTGCCGCAGAAAGGCGCGCCGTTCGGGCTTGTGCTGCAGCAGACGGTCGGCGGCACGTTGCTCGCCAGCCTGCTGTGCTTTGCGGTATACGTCCCGATGGCCAAGATAAGCCGGAAATTTTCCGCGCGCTGACCCCTGCCAGAAAAGAGGAATCCCATGGTGAACAAAAATCAACTGCTGCGCCGGCTGGCGGCGCTGGCCTGCCTGCTGCTGCTCTGTGCAGGGTTGGCCGGCGGGCAGCTCGTGCAGCTGCAGCTTGTGAACGGCGAGGATTACGTCCGCCAGTCGGCGTACTGGCTGACGACCACCTCGACGGTTTCCGCCGCGCGCGGCGAGATACTCGACCGGTACGGCCGGCCGATGGTGACGAACAAAACCGAGTTTTCGCTGGTACTGGTCTATTCGGCCTGGGAGCAGGAGGGGCAGGCGGCGCGCCTGCTCGATCTGGCGGCGCGGGTCAAGGCGGACGCGGCGGCCGCCGCGGCAAACACGGCGCAGAACGGGGACGGGGACGATACGGACACGGAGAACGGCGCCGCCGCTGCGGCAGAGAGTACGGCCGAGCTGAACGATATTCTGCCCATCAGCGATACCGCCCCATACGCCTATACCACGGATGCGGCGACCAGCGATGGCGCCAGACTTTCCAAATATATCAAGGACAGTGCGGACACGCTTAGCCTGACCGCGGTCCAGCAGGCGATCGCGGACGCGAAAGCGCGTCAGGAGCAGAACCCGCGCACGGATGAGGAAACCGGCGAGGTGATCGACGAGGTGAACGCGCTGGATGCGACCACGCTGGTTTCCGCCGCGGACTTCCTTAGCGCGATGAGGGACTATCTGGACCGCAACTGGGGGCTTCCGGAAACGATGACGGACGCGGATACCCGCACGCTGGTCGGCTTGTATTATACCATGCGGCAGAACGGCTTTGACAACCGCACGAATTTCACATTTGCAACCGGCATATCGATCGACCTGATCGCATATATCAAGGAGCACCATCAGGATTACGCCGGAGTTGAGGTGGAAAGCCAGGCCGTGCGGCAGTATGATACGGAATACGCCGCGCACCTGCTCGGCCGCGCGGCTACGATGTGGGCCGAGGAGTGGAGCGGCGATGCATACGGCGGTCCGTATCAGGGCAAGGCCGGCTATAAGATGAACGATATCACCGGAAAGACCGGCCTGGAGCTGGCGCTTGAGCCGTACCTGCACGGCACGGCAGGCTCCAGCACGGTGCAGACCGATCTGGGCGGTCAAGCGGTCAACGAGCAGGCAAGCTCCTATGCCGCGCCCCAGCCGGGCGATAACGTGGTCACGACGATCGACCTCGACCTGCAGGCCGCGGCCGAGGAGTCTCTTGCGGAAAACCTTGCGCAGTATGGGCGGGGCGGGGCGGCGGTCGCGATCGACCCCAATTCGGGCGAGGTGCTTGCGATGGCCTCCTATCCGACCTACAGCCTGGAAAACTATGTGGAGGAGGCGGAGGCGCGGAACGAGGACGCCCGCTCGCCGGAATTCAACCGCGCGACTTTGGGCGTATACGAACCCGGCTCCACCTTTAAGGTACTCAGCGCGATCGCGGCGCTGGAAGAGGGTATCATTGACGCGAACACCACGATCACCTGCACGGGCGAGTTCGAATACGGCGGGCAGACGTTCCACTGCAACAACCATTCCCAGCCCATGACGCTCGACGTGACGCAGGCGATTAAATATTCCTGCAACACATTCTTCTATACTGTGGGACGGGAGCTGACCGGCAAGCGGCTCGAACGATGGGACGCCAAGTTTGGCCTGGGCATGCTGACCGGAATAGAGGTGGACGAGGCGGCGGGCCGCGCGGCCGGACCGACCTACCGTGAGCAGATGGTCGCGGCCGACCCGACGCTGCAGGACTGGCTCGGCGGCGACGACGTGCAGGCCGCGATCGGCCAGTCGGACAACGGCTTCACGCCGCTGCAGCTTGCCAATTATATCGCGGCCGTGGTCAACGGCGGCACGCTGTATCGGCCCACTTTGGTCAAAAGTGTCAAGAGCTATGACTACTCCGAGGTGGTCAAGAGCGAAACTGCGGAAGTCAAAAATACAATCGAGATGTCTGATACGACGGTTGATTTGGTCATGACCGGCATGAGCGAGGTAACCGACGAGGGCGGCACTGCGGGCAGCGTGTTCGCGGACTACCCGATCAAGGTTGGCGGCAAGACCGGTACGGCTGAGGCTATTGAAAACGGGATAAAATTCGACAACGGCCTGTTTATCGCCTTCGCCCCGTTCGACGATCCCGAAATCGTGATCTGCGTCGTGGGTGAGGGCGCGGAGCACGGCTCATCGGTAACGCCGATCGTGCGCGATATGCTGGATACCTACTTCCAGACAGGCGACGTGGATACGGTGAAATCCGTGCAGCAGGAAAATGTGATCGTACCTTGATAAAATCCTGTATAAAAAAGCGGAAGCGTGACAAAAAATTTGCATAAACGCTTGTAAATTCGACATGTGTGGTTTATAATGTCAATATAGTTTTATCATTTCGGAGGCGGTAGATTGAAGGTCATTCTGGTTGCGTCCGGCAAGGGCGGCACGGGAAAAACCTCCTTTACGGCAGGTGTGGGCGCGGCGCTGTCGCAGCGCGGCCACCGCGTGCTCCTGATCGACGGCGACTGCGGCCTCCGCAATCTGGATATCGTGCTCGGCATGTCGGACAGGGTGGTGTATTCTTTTGCCGATGTGGCGGGCGGCGCGGTGCCGCTGGAAACCGCGATGGCGCGGCATCCGGACTATGAAGCGCTATACTTACTGACCGCGCCCGTGGCTTTGCCCGCGCTCAGCGAGCGCGGCATGGAGCAGCTCGCCGTGCAGGCGGAGGAGGCGGGAATCGAGTACCTCCTCATCGACGGGCCTGCGGGGCTGCCCGCCGAGTTGTCGTGGCTGGCGCACATCTCTACGCAGGCAGTCGTCGTAACCTCGACCGACCGCGCCTGCATTCGCGGTGCGGAACGGTGCGCGCGCAAGCTGGAGGAAGAATACTGCATCGCGCGGATCCGGATGGTCCTTAACCGCATCCGGCCGCAGTTGATCTGCCGCGGCAAGGCGGGCAATATCGACGACGCGATGGACGAAGCAGGCTTACCGCTGCTGGGGGTCGTTCCGGAGGACGAGGACCTGATCTCCTGCGGCAATAGTGGAAAAAGCATTTTTGCGGTCAAGCACACCGGCGCGGCGCGCGCTTTCCAAAACATCGCGCGGCGGCTGGACGGAGAACGCGTTCCACTGATAAAAATCTGAACCGAGTGGAAGAGTAGCTTAGGAAGGAAAGGGGATGTCCTTGAAATGAATATTGCATTAATCGCGCACGACCGCAAAAAGGAATTGATGGTACAGTTCTGCATGGCGTATTGCGGCGTCCTGGCAAAACATAATATCTGCGCAACCGGCACGACGGGAAAATTCGTCGAAGAAGCGACCGGACTGAAAATAGACAAGTGCCTTGCGGGCATGCAGGGTGGCGAGGAGCAGATCTCCGCGCGCGTTGCTTACAATGAGATCGACCTTGTCCTGTTCTTCCGCGATCCGATGTCCAATTCGCAGTACGAGCCGGACCTCCATGCGATCGCGCGGCTGTGCGATATGCATAATATCCCGATCGCGACCAATTCGGCAACGGCTGAAATGCTCATCCTCGGCTTGGACCGCGGCGATCTGGACTGGCGAAATATCGTAAATCCGAAAAACAGTTCGAGAAAATAACAATAGGACACAACTGCACCGGATGGGCCTGCGCCCGTTCGGTGCATCCGTCTGTCTTGAGGAGAATCAAAACGCTATGGAAAAAGTGAAACCGAGAACCCTGTCCGGCTTTATGGAACTGCTGCCCGCGCCGCAGGTGCAGATGGAGCGCATCATGCAGGTGCTGCGCGAAACCTATGCACTGTACGGCTTTTATCCGCTGGACACCCCGCTGATCGAGTCCTCCGAGGTGCTGCTGGCCAAGGGAGGCGGCGAAACCGAGAAGCAGATCTACCGCTTCACCAAGGGCGACAGCGACCTGTCCCTACGCTTCGACCTGACCGTGCCGCTGGCGAAATACGTCGCCCAGCATTACGGCGAACTGACGTTCCCGTTCCGCCGCTTCCAGATCGGTAAGGTTTACCGCGGCGAGCGCGCGCAGCGCGGCCGCTTCCGCGAGTTCTATCAGGCGGATATCGACGTGATCGGCGACGGCAAGCTGGATATCATCAACGAGGCCGAGGTGCCGAGCATTATCTACAAGACCTTTACCGCGCTGGGACTCGAGCGCTTCAAAATCCGCATCAACAACCGCAAGGTATTGAACGGCTTTTTCGCCATCCTCGGCCTGACCGACAAGGCGGGTGACGTGATGCGCACAATTGACAAGCTGGAAAAGATCGGCGCGGAAAGGGTGAAGGCCATCCTGGTGGACGACTTCGGCGTGGCCGCCGAAACCGCAGACGAACTGCTGGCGTTCATCGCCACCCCGGGCGGCACGGCGGGCATCCTCGCCGCGCTCGAGGGCTACAAGGGCAAAAACGAGGTGTTCGACCAGGGCGCGGACGAGCTGAAAACCGTCGCGCGGTACATGCAGGCTTTCGGCGTGCCGGACGACCACTTTGAGATCGACCTGACCATCGCGCGCGGGCTGGATTACTACACCGGCACGGTGTACGAGACTGCGATGCTCGACCATCCGGAGATCGGCTCGATCTGCTCGGGCGGCCGGTACGACAACCTCGCGGAATACTATACGGACAAGCAGCTGCCGGGCGTGGGCATCTCGATTGGCCTGACGCGCCTGTTCTATGTGCTGGGCGAGCAGGGCTACCTGAACGACAAGATGAACCGCGCGCCCGCGGACGTGCTCATCCTGCCCATGACTGACGACATGGGCGCGGCGATCGCGCTGGCGACCAGCCTGCGCGGCGCGGGTATCCGCACCCAGCTTTACAGCGAGCAGAAAAAGTTCAAGCACAAGATCGGCTACGCGGACAAGCTCGGCATCCCCTATGTGATATTCCACGGGGAGGACGAGATCAGGGAGGGTGTTGTCGCGGTCAAGGATATGGAGACCGGCGAGCAGGTCAAGGTATCGCTGAAGGAGGCGGTCGTCCGCATCCAAGCGGGACTGGCCGCGAAAAACCAGGGCAAAGTCATTTGTGACAGGGTATAAATCATGCGGCCGGCCTATACGCTGATCGCCTGCATCACGGGGATGGCGCTTGCCTTTGTGGAAGGTCAATGGGTCGTGTTCGTGCCGTTGCTGCTGGTCGGCTTGGGACAGGCGGTTTCGCTGGTGCGACAGGTCCGTGCGCAGGACAGGCAGGATGACGGGGAGGACGAACGGTGAAACAACTGGTTTGGGGCTGTGCGCAGATGCTGCTGGGCATGCAGACCGTGTTGCTCGGCGTACTGCTTTACTGGATGCCGCACACAGCGGACATGGGCGAGAGCCTGTCGCTTGCTTTGGTGCTCATCAGCATTTTCCTTCTGATTTGCGGGATTGTCACTATGATTGCAGGCTACTGGAATCATGTGTGTCCCTCGCTGCATACGAAAGACGATAACAAATAACATTTGATAAGGATTGATAGAACATGAACGAAACCTCTATTTCAGGGATGAAACGCACGCACATGTGCGGTGAACTGCGTCTGTCCGACGTGGGGCGGGAAGTGACGGTCAACGGCTGGGTCGACCGTGTGCGCGACAACGGCGGCGTGCTGTTTCTGCTCGTGCGCGACCGTGCGGGTATCGTGCAGTGTACGTTCGACAAGTCGGTCAACGCCGGCCTGTTCGATGTCGCTTTTACCTGCCGCACCGAGTTTGTGGTAGCTGTGCGCGGCAAGCTGGTTGCGCGCGACGAAGCGGCAATCAACAGGAAGATGCCGACCGGCGAGGTCGAGATCGTCGCGGAGGAGCTCCGCATCCTGTCCCGCGCGGAAACCACCCCGTTCGAGATCGACGACAGCAAGGAGGTCGGCGATCAGGTGCGGCTCAAGTACCGCTATCTCGATCTGCGCCGCCCCTCCATGCAGCGCAATATGATGCTGCGCCACCGCGTCACCCAGGTGGCTCGCAACTACTTTGACGAGCAGGGTTTCCTCGAGATCGAAACCCCGATGCTCACCAAGTCCACGCCCGAGGGTGCGCGCGACTATCTCGTACCCTCCCGCGTGCATCCGGGCAAGTTCTACGCCCTGCCGCAGTCCCCGCAGCAGTACAAGCAGCTTTTGATGCTCGCGGGCATGGACCGCTATATCCAGATCACCCGCTGCTTCCGCGACGAGGACCTGCGCGCCGACCGCCAGCCCGAGTTCACCCAGATCGACCTCGAGATGAGCTTTGTCGAGCAGGACGACGTGATCGCGGTCAATGAGGGCTTTCTCCAGCGCGTGTTCAAGGAAGTGCTGGACGTGGACATCCAGCTCCCGCTGCCGCGCCTGACTTGGCGCGAGGCCATGGACCGCTTCGGCTCAGACAAGCCGGACACCCGTTTCGGCTTTGAGATCCGCGATATTTCCGACATCGCGGCGAACTGCGGCTTCGGTGTGTTCAAGGGCGCGGTCGAGTCCGGCGGCACCGTGCGGCTGATCAACTTGGGCGGCTACGCGGACAAGTTCCCGCGCAAGGAGATCGACAAGCTGGCCGACTTCGTCAAGACCTACCGAGCCAAGGGCTTGGCGTGGATGAAGGTCGCGGCGGACGGCACCATGACCTCTTCCTTTGCCAAGTTCCTGACCGAGGACGAGATCGCGGCCATCAAGGAGCGCGCGGATATGCACGAAAACGACGTGCTGTTCGTTGTCGCAGACGCTTCCGAGGAGACCGCGCTGGTTTCGCTCGGCGCGTTGCGCTGCGAGCTGGCCAAGCGTCTCGGCCTTGCCAAAAAGGACGATTACAAGCTGCTGTGGGTCACTGAGTTCCCGCAGTTCGAGTACAGCGAGGAGGAGGACCGCCTGGTCGCCAAGCACCACCCGTTCACTGCGCCGATGGACGAGGATATCCCGCTGCTGGACACCGATCCGGCTAAGGTGCGCGCCAAGGCGTACGATATCATCCTCAACGGCTGTGAGCTGGGCGGAGGCTCGATCCGTATCCACGATCCCGCGCTGCAGACCAGGATGTTCGAGGCGCTCGGCTTCACCGAGGAGCGCGCGAAAGAGCAATTCGGCCATCTGATCACAGCGTTCTCCTACGGCGCGCCCCCGCACGGCGGCTTGGCCTACGGCCTGGACCGTCTGTGTATGCTGCTCGCGGGGCTGGACTCCATCCGCGACGTGATCGCTTTCCCCAAGGTGCAGAACGCGTCCGACCTGATGATGTCCTGTCCGGACGTGGTGGACGCAAAGCAGCTTGACGATCTTTCCATCGCGGTCACCCGCGAGGAGAAGGACGCGGAAGCGTAACGGGCCTTGGCCCGTAAAAGCCGTTGCGGCGGATGCTGCAGCGGCTTTCCTGTATCGCGGAAAAAGGAGAAAGCAAACGTGTGTCCCGAATGTAAAAAACGAGAAAAGATTGGGAAAATAATTGGTTATGTCGTGGATATCGCCTTGGCGGCGGCGGTATTTTATGCCGCAGTGTACCTGCTGCGCAAGGGCTCGATCCATTACCGGCCGGAGAGCCAGTGGCCGCTCGGCATCCTGACCGGCCTGCCGCTTGTGCTGCGGCCCCGAAAAAGAGCGACCGCGCCCGAGCTGCTGATACACGATGTACTGGTGCTGCTCTCCGCATCGTCGTTCGCCCTGCTGCTGACCGAGTATGTGGTCAAGGGCGGTATCCTGATCGGCAACGTACAGATCTGGCAGGGATATGTCTACCATGCGGCGATTTTCGGCATCGTCTATTGGATCGTCTGCAATATACGGCTCACGGTGTGCATCGGCATGGGCATCACGATGGTATATGCGCTGATCGACCATTATGTGACCGTGTTCCGCGGCACGCCGGTCCTGCTGAGCGATTTGTTCGCCGTCGGCACGGCCAAAAATGTAGCGGCGAGCTACTCGGTGCCGGTCGAGCTTTCGGTCCTGCAGACCGTGGCGATCGCGGCGTTGCTCTGTGCTGCGGTCTGGCGGGTGCGGCGTCCGGCGTCCGCGCCACGGCGCTGGCAGTTCGCGGCCTGCTCCCTGCTGATGGGATGCTGGCTCTATGGGCTGGGGCTTGCCGGAAACAGCTTCGGCTTCTGGCAGGGCAATCTGGAATACAGCGAGTGGTATTACTTCTGCCGCACGGCGGAGAATGCGGTTGTGAAAAAGCCCGCGGGCTATTCGGAGACGGTGCTGGAACAGGCGGCGCAGGCGTATGCCGGCCGGTCCGGAGCAGTGCAGCCCAATATTATCATGATTATGAATGAATCCTTTGCCGACCTCAAAAGCATCGGCGATTTTGAGACGAATGAGGATTATATGCCCTTTATTCACTCTCTGGCGGAAGCGGAGAATACGATCAGCGGCGACCTGCTGGTATCCACGTTCGGCGGCGGCACGGCGACGACCGAGTTCGAGGTGCTGACAGGGGATACCATGGCCTTCCTGCCGTTCGGCTGCTCGCCCTATCAAATGTATGTCAAGAGTGAAACGCCGGGGCTGGTATCCGGCCTGGAGGCGCAGGGCTACCAGACGGTTTCCCTCCACCCCTATCTGGCGACCTCCTGGAATCGCCAGCAGGTCTATGAGCGCTTGGGTTTTGACCGCCAGTTGTACGAAACGGATTTTTCGGACGATGCCGCGCGGCTGCGCGGTTATATCAGCGACAGTGCAGATTACCGGAAGATCATCGAGTTGTACGAGGCAAAGCCGGCGGGCGAGCCGCTGTTTGTGTTCAACGTCACGATGCAAAACCATGGGGGATATGGGCCGTCTGACGATCCGGCATTTGAGGAACGTATCCGTCTCACCGGCGCATATGAGGGGAAGTACCCGCAGGTGGATCAATACCTGTCGCTGGTGCGGTACAGCGATGAAGCGGTCGAGCAGTTGGTCGCATATTTTTCACAGGTGGACGAGCCGACGGCCATCATCTTTTTTGGGGACCACCAGCCGAATGTGACCAGCGCTTTCTACGACGATCTGTTCGGCAATACGGAGGCAGCTCGCACACGAGAGGAAAAGCAGGCCAAGCTGACCACGCCGTTCTTCATCTGGGCGAACTATGATATCGAGGAACGGGCAGGGGTGCAGATCAGCGCGAACTACCTGTCCGCCTATGCGCTGGACGCGCTGGGCTGCGCGGTGTCGGGCTATGACCAGCTGCGTCTCGCGGCGCGGGAGCAGGTGCCGTGCATCAACAACTACGGCTATTACCTGGCGGGCGGCGCGTGGCGCGATTCCTCGGGCGCGGCGGCGGAGCCGGCTCTGTCGCTCTATCAGCACGTGCAATACGCGCAGCTGTTTGACCCGAAAAGACGGATTGACGCCTGGTACGAGCCGCTGGCGTAGATTTTTGGGCGACAAGCCGCTAAGGGGGTTCCCGCCCCCACAGCTTTATGGTATAATAGCCGCAAAGCGACTATTATATATTTATTTCACATGATTATGCCACAGCGGCCCTTAGAGGCCGCTGTGGCATAATGGGATCATGACAGGAGGGGATTGACCATGAAAGAACTCTATAAAGGGCTTGCCCATGTGGCGGTCAATACGGCGGACATGGAGGAAAGCATCGCGTTTTACGAAAAGATCGGCGGCACGGTCACCGCGCGTTCGAGCGTGGGTGAAAAGCTGTTGGCGCTGGTCGAGTTCGGCGGTCTGGTGCTGGAGCTGATCCAGCCACCGGCAGGCGAGCTGGTACCTTCGGGTGTCGGCAGCATCCCGCATTTTGCCGTGTATGTGGATGATCTGGACAAGGTGGTGGCGGCGATCAAGGCCGCGGGTGTGTTTTCGTTCACCACGCCGGAAAAGCGCGTGCTGCCCGACACCTTCGGCGGCCTGCAGAACTGGTTTTTCACCGGACCGTCCGGCGAACAGATAGAATTGCTGCAAATGCTGTAAAGAGAAAAAGTCATGGCGGTTTTTCGCCATGACTTTTTTATACACTGATAGGGTATTTGCCGGTGAAGCAGCCGTCGCAGAAGCCGCAGGCGGCTTCCGGCGCGATCTGGTGCAGCGCGTCCAGGCTGAGAAAGCCCAAGCTGTCTGCACCGATCAGCGCGCGGATCTCCTCCACCGAGTACCGGCAGGCGATCAGGTTGTCCTTGTCTGGAATGTCCGTGCCGAAATAGCAGGGGGAGACAAACGGCGGAGCGGAGGAGCGCATATGCACTTCAGCCGCGCCCGCCTCCCGCAGCAGGGATACAATCTGCCGCGAGGTCGTGCCGCGCACGATCGAGTCGTCGATCATGACTACGCGCCTGCCCTGCACGCAGCTCCGTAGCGCGCCGAGCTTGATGCGTACCGCCTGCTCGCGGCTCTGCTGGCCGGGGGTGATAAACGTGCGGCCCACATAGCGGTTTTTGACCAGGCCCGTGCCGTAAGGGATGCCGGACTCCTCAGCGTAGCCCATCGCGGCGTCCAGACCGGAATCCGGTACGCCGATCACAACGTCGGCCGCGACCGGATATTCCCGCGCGAGGAACCTGCCGGCGTTGCGGCGCGCCTCGTGGACGGACTGACCGCAGATCACCGAGTCCGGACGGGCAAAATAGATATATTCAAAAATGCACATGTGGCTGGAAGCGTTTTCACAGTTTTCACGGATGGAGCGCACCCCGCCGTTTTCCACAACCACGATCTCGCCCGGGTCGAGCTCACGCTCAAACGCTGCGCCCACCGCGCTCAGCGCGCAGGTTTCCGAGGCAAAAACCACAGCGTCCCCGCGCCGTCCCATGCAGAGCGGGCGGAAGCCCCAGGGATCGCGCGCGGCGATCAGCTTCTGCGGCGACATGACAATCAGGGAATACGCGCCGCGCAGGTCGCGGAGCGCCTGGCAGACCGCTTCCTCGACCGAGCGGCAGCGCAGCCGCTCCTGCGCGATGGCGTAGGCGATCAGCTCGGAATCCGTGGTGGTCTGGAAGATGGCGCCGCGGTATTCAAAGGCAGTGCGCAGCTCGGTCGTACCCGCGAGGTTGCCGTTATGCGCCACCGCAAGCGTTCCTTTCACATATTTGATGGTCAGCGGCTGCGCGTTTTCGCGGCGCGTACCGCCGGTGGTGGAATAGCGGACATGGCCGACCGCCATGGTGCCGCCGAGCCGGTCGAGCGCATCCGCGCTGAATACCTCGCCGACCAGGCCGACGTCCTTGTGGAATGAAAGCTCGCGGTCGTTTATCGTCGCGATGCCGCAGGCCTCCTGGCCGCGGTGCTGCAAGGCGTACAGGCCGTAGTATGTCGTGCGGGCGCAGTCGCCGTGCGGGTCGTAGACGCCGAACACGCCGCATTCTTCATGGATTGACACGAAAAAACTCCTCCGATTCGCTTGAGATAGCCAGCACGGGCGCAAAAAGCCGCTTAGAACTGGCTCAGACCGAGGATCTCCTCCGCGACTTGCCGCTTGCTTTTGCGACCGTTCATGGCCTGCTGTTCAATATAGGCATGCGCCTCTGGCTCGGTCATGCCGCGCAGCTCGATCAGAATACATTTTGCGCGGTCTACCAGGCGGATATCCTGGATGCGGCTCTGCAGGCGCTGGTTTTCTTTCTGCAGCCCGTCCAGACGCGCATGCACGGCGCGGACCATGCGCAGCGCCTGGAAAAACAGAGGCCGGCTGAGCGGCTTGGGCAGGACGAACACGCCGTCCGCCTCCACCAACTCGGAAACGGCGTCCGCCTGCTCGGATTTGACGAGCAGAAGCACACCGGCGGCTGTTTCGTGCGCGGCGGCCTGCGCCAACTCATGGCCGAACTCGTCGGGCAGGGGCGTGTTGATGAGAACAATGTCGAATATCCCGTCCAGCAGGGCGCGCCTTGCCTCCGCGCCTGAAGCGGTGGGAATGGTCTGCGCCTGCATGCCGCAGGAGGCCAGGAACTGCGCGAGCGTGGCCTGGGACTTCTGCGTGGAGGATATGAGAAGAATGCGCTCCAAGGCGGGCCTCCCCCTTTCCGTCAAATTGTACGGGCGGCAAGCGCCCTGTGGTCAATAGCGCGCGAAATACATCTCATGCTCGGCGGCGGGGCGGTTGCGGGCGGCGGCGATGCGGTCGTGCTCAACCTGCTTTGCGCTGAAAAAGCCCTCCAGCGTGCGCGCCGTCAGATGCGCGTCGATAAAGCGGCTCTGCTGTGCCAGCCGGATCGCCTCGCACAGCGAAGCGGGTACCGCATCATAGCGGGACACGACCTCGGCCGGCGCGGTGAACAGGTTGACGTCGCAGGCGGGACCCAGCGGTAGCTTCTGCTCGACCCCGTCCAGACCGGCGTGGATGAGCAGCGCAAACACGATATACGGGTTGATGCAGCCGTCGAGCGCGCGGATCTTCATCCGGTTGGGGGCATCGCCGTGCGCCAGTGGGATGCTGATGAGCGGACAGCGGTTCTGGTGCGACCAGGTGATATACTTGGGCGCTTCAAACTCGCCCAGACGGGCGTAGGAATTGGTCAGTGGGTTGCCGAAAACAGTCAACTCCGCGCTGTGGCGCAGGATGCCCGCCACAAAGCTGCGCCCCTCGTCCGCCTGATCGAACCGCGGATGGAACAGGTTGTGACCATCCTTGCAGACCGTTATGCTCAGGTGCAGGCCGTTGCCCGGCGCGTCGGGCAGCGGCTTGGGCAGGAAGGAGGCGAACAGGCCGCTGGACGCGGCCATGGATTTGACCACCCATTTGAAGGTGACAAAATTGTCCGCCGCCTCGAGCGCGTCCGCGTAGCGGAAGTCGATTTCGTGCTGGCCCGGCCCCTGCTCATGGTGCGAGGACTCGGGCTGAATGCCCATTTCCTCGAGCGTCAGGCAGATCTGGCGGCGCACGTTTTCGCCTTTGTCGAGCGGCGCGACATCAAAATACTCCCCGTGGTCATGCGGGAGCGAGGTCGGGGCGCCGGTCTCGTCCAGCTCGAACAGGTAAAACTCGCTCGCGGTACCCATGGTGACCGAATAACCAGCGCGCCGCGCGCGCTGGCAGGCAGCGCGCAGGATGTTCCGCCCGTCCCCCTCGAACGGACGGCCGTCCGGATACTTAATATCGCAGTAGAAACGCACGACGCGGCCCTGCGACGGGCGCCACGGCAGGATGGACAGCGTGGATGGGTCGGGGAAGAGCAACAGGTCGCTGTCCTCCACGTTGAGGAATCCTCGCAGCGCGGAGGCGTTGAAGTGGATGCCGTGCGCAAAGGCGCGCGGCAGCTCGGACGGCATGATAGCGATATTTTTCTGGTTTCCGAAAATATCGCAAAAGGCGAGCCGGATGAATTTGACATCATTTTCTGCAATAAATTGTACGACTTCGCTGACGGTGGTATCCATAAAGCCGCGCTCCTCTCTGAAAATCACAATATCCCGCTTCGGTCGTTCAGCTTTCATATGTGTAAAGCTGATGGTAGCCCGCTTCCGGATTGGGCGAAAGTACATAATATTTCTGCGCCTTGAGCGCGGCGGCGTCGCCGCCGAACAGCCGGCAGAAATCATCGATATAAGGGGCGAAGGACGCAGCCTCCTCCGGAGAAGCCTCGTTGACCAGCACCTGCCGGGGCAGGCCTGCGGGCGCCTGATCACATCTTAGCACAATTTTGCCGCCGTGCATACCGGTGCCGCAGAAATTGCCGGCAGGGAACGCGCCGTCCTGCCCGATGCCGAGTACCAGGATGAGGCCGCCCGCCTGGTATTCGCCCAGAAACGAGCCGGCCCGGCCGCCGATGACGACCACTGGGAAGTGGTCCTGGTAGGCCTTCATATGGATGCCGCCGCGGTAACCGCAGTCGCCCTGGATAAAGATGCGCCCGCCGCGCATGCCGTAGCCGCAGACATCGCCCGCGCTGCCGTGGATAATGATGTCGCCGTCGTTCATGGTGTCGCCGACCGCCTCCTGCGCGTTGCCAAACACCTCGATGGTCGAGCCGTTGAGGTACTGGCCGAGACCGTTGCCCGGCGTGCCGTGGATGGTCAGGGTCTTGCCGGACGAGCCGCAGCCCAGATAGCGCTGCCCGACCGCGTTCTCAATGGTGATTTCGGTATCGTCAATCTGACGGAGCTGCTCATTGAGTTCTTTATAATAGGTAAGGTTTGCATGTGCTGTGGTCATCCGTGTGCGCCTCCTAACTGTTTCGCGCGCTCAGCGCGGGAGAATGCCATCAGCTGCGGCTTCTCGCGGATTAAATCAAAGTCAATGCTGTCAAGCGGGGTCTGCTCGCGGATGAGCGAGGTGTAGATGCCCGCGCGGTCCACATCTCCGATGAGGATAAATCCGACCAGACGGTTGTCGCGTGTGACGAGCAGCTTGTAGTGCTCCCCGTCCTGCTCCAGGTAGGTTTCGCCGTCGTACGAGCCTGCGGTTATCATATGTAGCCCGAGGAAACCCGATGCATTCATCGGGATGGCCTTGTCAAAGCAGGCGCTGCCGCCCGCCATGGCCTTGCCCGCGGTCTCGCCCTGCATGTAGGCGTTGGGCAGGATGGCGAGGATGCGGTCGGTTTCGGCCGCGATGTCGTGCGAGACCGTGCAGTCGCCCGCAGCGTAGATGTCGGACACGGTCGTGGCCGAATGCTCGTCGATTAAGATCCCTCGTTCGACCGCGCAGCCCGTATCGGCGGCCAGCTCGATGTTCGGCCGTACGCCGACCGCGACCACCAGGACGTCAAAGTCAACCGTCCCGCCGCTCTTGAGATAGGCGGTGTGCGGCTCGAACCGCGCGACCGAATCGCCCAGCAGGAAGCGCACGCCTTTGCCCTCCAGGTGCTTCTGGATGATGGCGGCCGGCGCTTCGGTGAGTACGTTGGGCAGGATGCGCGGGGCCAGGTCGATGACGGTCAGCTCGGATACGCGCTGCTGGATGCCCTCGGCGCATTTCAGACCGATAAGGCCCGCGCCCACGATGAGTACGCGCCTATCGTTCCCCGCGCCCAGCAGAGCGTCCAATCGCTTGGCGTCGTCCAGTGTCATAAAGCTGGTTTTGTTTTCCACCGCATCCAGCCCCTCCATGGGCGGTACGAACGGCCGCGAGCCGGTACACAGGCACAGCTTGTCATAGGGAACGGCCGCGCCGTCCTCGAGCACGACGGTTTTCGCGGCCGCGTCCACCTTGGCCGCGCGGCGGCCGAGTAGGGTGGTCACACCGTTTTTCTCGTAAAAATCCGCGGGACGGTACCGCAGCATTTTCTCCTCCGTGGTCTTGCCGAGCAGCAGGTAGGAGATGAGCGGCCGGCCGTATACCGGATACGGCTCGTCCGAAATGACCGTGATGGGGCCGGTTTGATCGACCGCGCGGATGCCCTCGATCGTGCCGACTGCGGCGGTGCCGCCTCCGATGATGACATAGTTCATAGCGTTCACCTCTCCTCGTATACGATGGCCTTGTTCGGGCAGCCCTGCACGCACATCGGCTGGCCGAACGCGTTTTTGGCGCACAGCTCGCATTTCTGCACCGCGCCCTCATTCGAAGTGGACAGCGCGCCATAGGGGCAGGACAGGATGCAGGTGTAGCAACCAACGCACTTGTCCGAGTTGATCTGCACGGCCCCATCCACGATGGACAGCGCGCCCGAAATGCAGCCCTTGACGCATAGCGGGTCGGTGCAGTGGCGGCAGCTGACCGCAAAGGAGATGTTATCGCGCTCCTCGATGCGGATTCGGGGCGCGATCTTGTGGTCCTTGAGCGCCTTGACCATCGAGGACTTGCCCGAGTTGGCGAACGCGCAGTAATATTCGCATAAATGGCACCCCAGGCACCATTTTTCATTGACATAGACTCGTTTCATGCAGTTTCCCTCCTCATTCGCCCGCGTGCTTGATGCCGAGGATGCTCAGCTCGCGGTCGCTCAGGCCGATGCCGCGCAGCATCAGGCGGTTGCCGCGCAGGGCCTCGATCGAGTTGATGCCCATGCCGCCCATCATTTCCTTGAGTTCATGATCCCAGGCAGTAACTAGGTTGACCAGCCGCTGTGAGCCTATGTCCGGATTCAGGCGCTTGACCAGCTCGGGGCGCTGGGTCGCGATGCCCCAGTTGCACTTGCCGGTCTGGCAGGTGCGGCACAGATGGCAGCCGAGCGCAAGCAGCGCGCTGGTCGCGATGTAGCACGCGTCCGCGCCGAGCGCGATGGCTTTCAAAAGGTCGGCCGCGTTGCGGATGGAGCCGCCGACCACGACCGAAATCTGGTCGCGGATGCCCTCGTCGCGCAGGCGCTGGTCGACCGCCGCAAGCGCGAGCTCAATCGGGATGCCGACGTTGTCGCGGATGCGAGTCGGGGCCGCGCCCGTGCCGCCACGGTAGCCGTCGATGCAAATGATGTCCGCGCCCGAGCGCGCCACGCCCGAGGCGATGGCCGCCACGTTATGCACGGCCGCAATCTTGATCAGCACCGGCTTTTTGTACGCGGTTGCTTCCTTGAGGGAAAAGACGAGCTGGCGCAGGTCCTCGATGGAGTAGATGTCGTGGTGCGGGGCAGGCGAAATGGCGTCCGTACCCTCTGGGATCATGCGGGTGCGCGAGATATCCGGACCGACCTTGTGGCCGGGCAGGTGGCCGCCGATACCGGGCTTTGCGCCTTGGCCCATTTTGATTTCAATGGCCGCGCCCGCCTCCAGATAGTCTTTATGTACGCCGAAGCGGCCGGACGCAACCTGCACGATGGTGTGCGGGCCGTATTGATAGAAGTCCTGATGCAGGCCGCCCTCGCCGGTGTTATAGTAGGTGCCGAGCGCGCAGGCCGCGCGGGCGAGCGACTCGTGCGCGTTGTAGGAAATCGAGCCGTAGCTCATGGCCGAGAACATGACCGGCACGCGCAGCTCGAGCTGGGGAGACAGGTTGGGTACTAGGTTGCCGTCCGCGTCGCGCTCGATTTTGCCAGGCTTTTTGCCGAGAAAGGTTCGCGTTTCCATGGGCTCGCGCAGCGGATCGATGGAGGGATTGGTGACCTGGGAGGCGTTGATGAGGATCTTATCCCAGTAGATAGGGTACGGTTCCGGATTGCCCATGGAGGAGAGCAGCACGCCGCCCGTGCCAGCTTGACGGTAGACCTCGGAGATGGCCTTGCCCGTCCAGTTCGCATTTTCTTTAAAGGTATGGTCGGTCTTGACAATCTTCAGCGCGCGCGTCGGGCAGAGGGAAACGCAGCGGTGGCAGGCGACGCACTTGGACTCGTCGGCCTGCATCTTTTGAAACTCGGGGTCGTAAAAATGTACCTCGTTGGCGCACTGCCGCTCGCACGCGCGACAGGCGATGCAGCGGTCGTAATTGCGCACGACCTCATACTGCGGATACAAAAAGTCGATAGCCATTATTGCTTTCCTCCATCATGCAGATTGACGATCACTGGCTCGCCGCCACGCGGCGCCCAGATGCGGTCGAGCGTGGGCTCGATGGCGCGGATGGCGCATTCCTCGGACGCGATGTACACCGTGTCGCCCTTTTCGCCCACGACCATCGAACGCAGCTTGAGCCGGTCGTTGAGAGCCATCAGGCCGCCCGTGTAGCCGACCAGGATGGAAAACGGACCTGTCACCAGCAGGGAGGCGAAGGCGTTGCGCAGGTAGGTCAGGCGCTCGCACTCGGTCGGCGCCTGCTTTTCAATGGTGGACCAGAAAGGCGCGGCGATGACGTTGGCAATCTCGCGGTAGGTCAGGCCGAGCTTGCGACCCAGGTAGTCGACGATATAGGTGATGACCTCGGTGTCGGTCAGCAGGTCGCATGAGTAGCCGAACATCTCGATAAAGCGGCGGTTGGCGTCGTACGAGGAGATTTCGCCGTTGTGGACGACGGTCGTGGACAGCAGGGCAAAGGGATGCGCGCCGCCCCACCAGCCGGGGGTGTTGGTCGGATAGCGACCGTGGCAGGTCCAGGAGTAAGCCTCGTAATTCTCCAGCATATAGTATTCGCCGACGTCCTCCGGAAAACCGCTGGCCTTGAACACGCCCATGTTTTTGCCCGAGGAGAAAATATACGCGCCGTCCAGTGTGTGATTGATGCGGATGACGAAGCGGGAGGTGAATTCGCGTTCATCAAGCTGGCTGGAGGTGAGCTTGGTGTGCAGCGGGGTGACGAAGTAGCGCCAGATCATGGGTTCGTCCGTGATGCGCGGGTGGCGGCGCGTGGGGATTTTGGACAGGTCGACGATGTCGAAATGGTGTTCGATTTCCTTTTCGCAGGCGGCCTTGGCCTCCGGCGTGTCATAAAATACATGGAACGCATAGTAGTCGGCGTACTCCGGGTAAATGCCGTAGCCCGCGAAGCCGCCGCCCAGCCCGTTCGAGCGGTCATGCATGGGGCGGATGGAGGCGATGATGCGCTCCCCGGTTTCCCGTGTCCCGTCCTTGTGGAAGATACCGGAGATCGCGCAGCCGGCCGGGATGCGGACCTGACCTTCTTTTTGCAGCATTGGTGTTTCCTCCTTATGTTGCCCGGCGTGCCGGGTTCGCTTTCCAGAAAAGGATAAAAAGAAAAGCGCCCGCCGCAAACGAGCAGAATGCTCCTTTGCAGCGGACGCCGTTGTCCGTTCTTTTATTGTAGAACAGGCGCGCACAAACGTCAAGCGGGTTTAAAAGAAAATGCGGATTTTTTGCGCTTTGCCCAGAACGGGAGGGGATGGGACGGGATTAAACCGGCAGATTGCAACAAAAAAGGTGAGCGAGTAAAAAATCCGGCCAAAGGGGGTTGACAAACTGCGGCGGGGCGCGTATACTGCGCTTGTAAGCAGCAAAGGCGCTGTGGGAATGACACCCACGGCGCTTTTTTGTTGCCATTTGACAGACGGTAAGGAGCGAATCGATATGAATACGGCGAAAAATGTACCGGAGCTGTTCGGCAGCATGGTCTTTAACGAGACTGTGATGCGGGAGCGTCTTCCCAAGGACGTATACAAAAAGCTGAAGCAGACCATGCGCGAGGGTACGGCGATCGACGCCGAGGTCGCGCCGGTCGTGGCGACCGCGATGAAGGACTGGGCACTCTCAAAGGGCGCAACGCATTATACGCACTGGTTCCAGCCGTTGACCGGCATCACGGCTGAGAAGCACGACTCGTTCATTTCCCCGACGGACGACGGTGGGGTCGTGATGGAGTTTTCCGGCAAGGAGCTGATCCGCGGCGAGCCGGACGCGTCCTCGTTCCCCTCCGGCGGCTTGCGCGCGACCTTCGAGGCGCGTGGCTACACGGCCTGGGACCCGACCAGCTACGCTTTCGTTAAGGACGGCACCCTGTACATCCCCACCGCGTTCTGCTCCTATACGGGCGAAATTCTGGACAAAAAGACCCCGCTGCTGCGCTCGATGGACGCGCTCAGCACGCAGGCGTGCCGCGTGCTCAAGCTGTTCGGCAAGGACGTCAAGCGCGTGACGACCACGGTCGGGCCGGAACAGGAATACTTCCTGATCGACAAGGCGGACTATGCCAAGCGCAAGGACCTGATCTTCACCGGCCGCACGCTGTTCGGCGCCATGCCGCCCAAGGGGCAGGAGATGGAGGATCACTACTTCGGTTCCATCCGTCCGCGTGTGGCGGCGTTTATGCAGGAGCTGGACGAGGAGCTGTGGAAGCTCGGTATTTTTGCCAAGACTAAGCACAACGAGGTCGCCCCCTGCCAGCATGAGATGGCGCCGGTGTTCACCACGACCAACATCGCCACCGACCACAACCAGCTCACCATGGAGGTCATGCGGCGTGTGGCGGAAAGGCACGGCTTCGTCTGCCTGCTCAACGAAAAGCCGTTCGAGGGCGTCAACGGGTCGGGCAAGCACAATAACTGGTCGATCTCGACCGACACGGGCGAGAATCTGCTCGAGCCTGGCAAGGCGCCGAGCGGCAACCTGCAGTTTTTGCTCTTCCTGACTGCGGTTATCAAGGCCGTGGACGAATATCAGGACCTGCTGCGCATCTCGGTCGCCTCCGCGGGCAACGATCACCGCCTGGGTGCGAACGAGGCCCCGCCGGCGATCATCTCCATGTTTATCGGCGACGAACTGCAGGCAATCCTGGATGCAGTCGAGGCAGGGCGGGATTACACGGATGTGGCCAAGACCAAGATGGATCTCGGCGTGTCCGCGCTGCCGGACATCCAGAAAGACACCACCGATCGCAACCGCACCTCGCCTTTTGCTTTTACCGGAAACAAGTTTGAATTCCGCATGCTGGGCTCCTCGCTCAACATCGCCTGCCCGAACATCATGCTCAACACTGCGGTCGCGGAGGAGTTGCGCCAGTTCGCGGATGAGCTGGACGGCGCGACGGACTTCCAGGCGGCGCTCACCGCGCTGCTGCGGCGTGAGATCAAGGCGCACAAGCGCATCATTTTCAACGGCAACGGCTACGACGAAAGCTGGGTCGCGGAAGCGGAAAAGCGCGGCCTGCTCAACCTCAAGTCCACGGACGCGGCGCTGCCGCACTACACGGATGAAAAGAACATCCGTCTGTTTGAGACGCACGGCGTGTATACCAAGCTGGAAATGGAGTCCCGCGAGGAGGCCGTGATTGAGGAGTATTACAAGACCCTGCACATCGAGGCGCTCACCATGCGCGACATGGCGCGCCGCGAGATCCTGCCCGCCTGCCTGTCGTTCGAGCGCGCGGTGGCGGACGGCGCGCTGGCCAAGAAGCAGCTCGGCCTTGCGGGCGGCGCGGAAACCCGCCTGCTGACGCAGGTATCCGCCCTGAACGATGCGCTGGAGTGCGCGGTATCCACGCTGGAGGAAGCCGTGGAGGCTGTGCCGAAAGCGGACGCGGAAACGCTCGCGCATTATTACCACGATGAGGTACTCCCGTGCATGGACGCCGTACGCAAGCCGTCCGACGCGCTGGAACGGATGGTGGGCAAGGAGTACTGGCCGTTCCCGACCTACGCGGATATCCTGTTTTATACCTGAACGGACAGGGGACCTGAAAAGTCTCCCTGTATACGAAACCAGGTTCCGGAGAAGTCTGGTTTCGATACTCGAATGACGCGGCCCGACAGCCTTGGGGCAAAGGGCGCGGCAAAGCAATTTTCGTGTGTAAAAAATTATCATACACAACGGCGTGTATTTCCGGCCTTGGGACCGGAGATACACGCCAAATTTTTTTAGGAGGGATTTTCTCATGCAAGACCTTGTAAACCTTGCCGCCTCGATGGATACTGGGTGGACGCTGGTCGGAGCCGCACTGGTGTTCTTCATGCAGGCGGGCTTCGCGATGGTGGAAACCGGCTTTACCCGGGCTAAGAACGCGGGCAACATCATCATGAAAAACCTGATGGACTTTTCACTCGGTACGCCGATCTTCTGGCTGGTCGGATTTGGCATCATGTTCGGTTCGATGAACGGCGTGTTCGGCGGCTTTGACCTTCTGGCGGACGGTGTGGTCGGCGAAGGCTACGACTGGACGACGCTGATCTTCCAGACCGTATTCTGTGCCACCGCCGCGACCATCGTGTCCGGCTCCATGGCCGAACGCACCAAGTTCTCGGCCTACTGCATCTATTCCATGGTCATATCGGCGGTGATCTACCCGATCTCCGGTCACTGGATCTGGGGCGGTGGCTGGCTCGCCGAGCTTGGCTTCCATGACTTCGCCGGTTCGACTGCGGTACACATGGTCGGCGGCGTAGCGGCGTTCGTGGGCGCGGCCATCCTCGGCCCGCGTATCGGCAAGTACACCAAGGACGGCAAGGCGCGCGCGATCCCCGGCCACTCGCTGACCCTAGGCGCGCTGGGCGTGTTTATTCTGTGGTTCTGCTGGTTCGGCTTCAACGGCGGCTCGACAGTCGCGCTGTCGAACGGCGCGGCTGAAACCGCGGCGCGCGTGTTCGTCACCACCAACATGGCGGCGGCGGTCGCGACAGTCACGGTTATGTGCGTGACCTGGGTGCGCTACAAGAAGCCGGACGTTTCCATGACGCTCAACGGCTCGCTGGCCGGCCTGGTAGCCATCACGGCGGGCTGCGACACGGTAACACCTTTCGGCGCAGCCATCATCGGCATCATTGCGGGCTTTGTGGTGGTGTTCGGCATTGAATTCATCGACCAGAAGCTCAAGGTGGACGATCCGGTTGGCGCGGTCGGTGTACACGGCCTGTGCGGCGCGACCGGCACGCTGATGGTCGGCCTGTTCGGCTACTACGCCTACGGTACGAACGACGTGGCGCCGGTCGGCCTGTTCTACGGCGGCGGCTGGCACGCGCTGGCCATCCAGGCGCTCGGCATGGCCGTGGTGATCGCGTGGGTCGCGGTCACGATGACCGTGGTGTTCCAGATCATCAAGCATACGGTCGGCCTGCGCGTCAGCGAGGCCGAAGAGATCATGGGCCTTGACAAGCCCGAGCACGGCCTGCCCTCCGCCTATGCGGACTTTATGCCGGTGGTTCCGTCCGTGCTGGGTACCAAGGCGGCGCAGGACGACACAGGGGAAGCGGCTGCGGCCGCGGCCGCGCCCGCTCAGGCGGTGCCGGTCACTAAGATTACATCCGAAGCGTCCAGCGGCGGACACAAGCTGAGCAAGGTGGTCATCCTTGCCAAGCAGTCCAAATTCGAGGTGCTGAAAAACGCGATGAACGAGATCGGCATTGCGGGCATGACCGTGACCAATGTGGTCGGTTGCGGCACGCAGAAAGGCGCGCCCGAGTACTACCGCGGCGCGGAGGTGGACGTGACGCTGCTGCCCAAGATCAAGATGGAGATCGTGGTATCCAAGGTGCCGGTCGAGACTGTGATCGAAACGGCCAAAAAGGTGCTGTACACCGGCCACATCGGCGACGGAAAGATATTTGTGTACGATGTGGAAAACGCGGTCAAGGTGCGCACGGGCGCGGAGGGCTACGACGCGCTGCAGTACGACGACTGATCGAGGGGAACAAGCCGGAACAGTGGGACAGGGCGGCTGCTCTGTCTCACTTTCTGCAGAAACCGGAGGCCAGATGAAAATTTATGCTTGCATTTTGTGGGGAAGGGTGTATACTGAAAGAGCAGAAAGCTTTCTGCAGGAAAACCGAATAAACAGATTTCTTCAGGGCAGGGTGCAATTCCCTACCGGCGGTACAGCCCGCGAGCGGACGCCTTTCCGGCGGAAGCATGACTCGGTGGAACTCCGAGGCCGACAGTATAGTCTGGATGAAAGAAGAAAGTGTGAAAGCAAAAGGGGGATGCCCCTTTGTTTGATTCGCTTGTTTACCGTCCTGAAACGTCGCGCGGCGTTTCAGGATTTTTTGTTTGGCGGCGCGCCATATATGTCCCGGAAGTCTGCGGCTTTCGGGACATTTTTTATTGGGAGATGATGCCGTTTGCAAGAGGAGCTTCTGATGCGCAGGGCGCTCGAGCTGGCGCGGCGCGGTGCGGGACGGGTCAGCCCGAATCCGATGGTGGGCTGTGTGATCGCCCGCGGCGGGCGCGTGATCGGCGAGGGATGGCATGAGACGTGCGGCGGGCCGCATGCGGAGCGAAATGCGCTGGCTGCCTGCACGGAGGACCCCGCGGGTGCGACGCTGTATGTCACGCTGGAGCCTTGCTGCCACTGGGGCCGCACGCCGCCCTGCACGGACGCGATTTTGGAGCGGGGTATCGCCCGCGTGGTGGTCGGATGCACGGACCCTAATCCGCTCGTCGACGGGAAAGGGGTGCGCCTGCTGCGCGAGGCGGGCGTGGAGGTCGAGACCGGCGTGCTGGAACAGGAGTGCTGGCGGCTGAATGAAGTGTTTTTCCACTTTATCCAGCACCGGACGCCGTTTGTCGTGTATAAATACGCGATGACGCTGGACGGCAAGACTGCGTCCGCTTCGGGCGACAGCCGTTGGGTGAGCGGGGAGGCCGCACGGTGCAGAGTGCATGAGGTGCGCGGGCAGCTTTCCGCAATCATGGTGGGCGTGGACACGGTGCTGGCGGACGATCCGCTGCTCACCTGCCGCATACCTGGCGGGCGTGATCCGCTGCGCATTGTGTGCGACAGTCGGGCGCGCACACCGCTGGACAGCCGCCTGATCCAAAGCGCGGGCGAGATACCGACCATAATCGCGGCAGTCGGCTGGAATGAGCGGGCTGCCGCGCTCAAAAAGGCGGGCGCGCAGATCCTGCTCTGCGGGGAGCGGGATGGACGGGTCGATCTGCGCGAGCTGATGCGGCAGCTCGGCGCGCGCGGCGTGGACAGTATCCTGCTGGAGGGCGGCACGACGCTGGCGTTCGCCGCGCTGGAAGCCGGCATCGTCCGCAAGGTGCAGGCGTATATCGCGCCCAAGCTGCTCGGCGGTAGCACGGCCAGGACGCCGGCCGGCGGGCAGGGGCTTGCTCGGATGGCAGATGCGTGGCGTCTGACCGGTCTGACCGCCGAGCCGGTTGGAGAGGACTTTTTGTTGGAGGGATACCTGCCATGTTCACAGGACTTGTAGAGGAGGTCGGGCGCGTCGAACGCATCGCGCACGGCGCGCGGGGCGCGCGGCTGATGATTGCGGCCGATGCCGTGCTCGCGGGGACACGGTGCGGCGACAGTATAGCGGTAAACGGCGTATGCCTGACGGCTGCGGAGCTGGATGGGCGGACGTTTACCGCGGACGTGATGGCAGAAACCCTGCGCCGCTCTGACTTGGGGGAGCTGCGCGCGGGCGCGCCGGTCAACCTGGAGCGCGCGATGCCCGCGGACGGGCGGTTAGGCGGACACATCGTGTCCGGACATATCGACGGCACGGGGACGGTCGCGTCGCTCCTCCGCGAGGATAACGCGGTCTGGCTGTCGGTCAAGACGCCCACGGCTCTGCTGCGGTACATTGTGGAAAAGGGCTCGATTGCGATCGACGGCGTCAGCCTGACGGTCGCGCAGGTGGACGGACAGGGCTTTGCCGTGTCCATCATACCGCATACCGGCGCACAGACCACCCTGCTCGGCAAGCGGCAGGGCGAACGGGTGAATCTGGAATGCGATGTGATCGGCAAGTATGTGGAAAAGCTGCTTGCCCCGCATACCGCCCGGCAGACGGACGTCACTATGGAATTTCTCAGCCAACACGGCTTTTAACAGAAAGAGGGAGGCGGAATCATGCAGCAAAACTTTGCAACCATCGAACAGGCGCTTGACGAGCTGCGCGCCGGCCGGCTGATCATGGCGATCGACGATCCGGACCGCGAGAACGAGGGCGACCTGATCTGCGCGGCGGAATTTGCGACCACGGAGAACGTTAACTTTATGGCGACCCATGCCAAAGGGCTGATCTGCACGCCGATGAGCGCGGAAATCGCGGCTCGGCTCGGCTTTGAGCAGATGGTCAAGGTCAATACAGACAATCACCATACCGCGTTTACCGTTTCGGTCGATCATGTGGATACGTCAACCGGCATCTCCGCCGAGGAGCGCGGACTGACCTGCCGCGCGTGTGCGGATACGGCCGCAGGGCCGGCGGACTTCCGGAGGCCGGGCCATGTGTTCCCGCTGACCGCGCGCCGGGGCGGCGTGCTGACCCGCAACGGACACACCGAGGCAACGGTCGACCTGTGCCGCATAGCGGGGCTGCAGGAGTGCGGCCTGTGCTGTGAAATCATGCGCGACGACGGCACCATGATGCGCACGACCGAACTGCTCGAAAAGGCGCGCGAGTGGGGTGTTGCGGTCATTGCCATCCGCGACCTGCAGGATTACTGCCGCAGGCATGACAAGCATGTGGTTCGCGAGGCCAGCGCCAAGCTGCCGACACGCTTTGGGGAATTCCAGATCTACGGCTATGTCAACGACCTGACCGGCGAGCACCATGTCGCGCTCGTCAAAGGGAAGATCGGGGACGGGAAGAACCTGCTCTGCCGTGTCCATTCGGAATGCCTGACCGGCGACGTGTTCGGTTCGCGGCGGTGCGACTGCGGGCAGCAGCTCGCGGCCGCCATGCAGCAGATCGAAAAGGAGGGCCGTGGCGTGCTGCTCTATATGCGGCAGGAGGGCCGCGGCATCGGCCTGATTAACAAGCTCAAGGCCTATGAGCTGCAGGAGGTGGGCTGGGATACGGTAGAGGCCAACGTTAAGCTCGGCTTTGCGCCCGACCTCCGCGAATACTGGATCGGCGCACAGATCCTGCAAGATCTCGGCGCGCGGGAGCTGCGCCTGCTGACCAACAATCCGGAAAAGATCTACGGACTGGACGGGTTCGGCGTGGAGATCGTTGAGCGCGTGCCGATTGAGATCGCGCCGCAGGAGGACGACGCGTTTTACCTGCACACCAAAAAGATCAAGATGGGGCATCTGTTCCAGAAAACCATATAAAACAGGAGGGAAACCGAAATGAATGTACTGGAAGGCAAGCTTGTCGCGGGGAAAGGGAAATTTGCAATCGTCGCGGCTCGGTTCAATGAGTTCATTGTCTCCAAGCTGATTGCGGGCGCGGAGGATACGCTGGTGCGGCATGGCGTGGATACGGATGATATCACGCTCGCCTGGGTGCCGGGCGCATTTGAGATACCGCTCGCGGCGCAAAAGCTCGCGCAGAGCGAGCAGTACTGCGCGGTCATCTGTCTGGGCGCTGTCATACGCGGTTCGACTACGCACTATGATTATGTGTGCAACGAGGTTTCCAAGGGTATTGCGCAGGTGGGCCTGCAGACCGGCGTACCCGTGCTGTTCGGCGTGGTTACGACCGAGAACCTTGAGCAGGCCATCGAGCGTGCGGGTACCAAAGCGGGCAACAAGGGTGCGGACGCGGCTCTGGCGGCGCTGGAGCTTGTGGATCTGCTTCCGCAGCTGCGCTGACCCGCAGACAAAGAAAAGACCATCCGTTTCGGATGGTCTTTTCTTTACACGTTTGCAGGACTGAGCAGCAGAGGCTGGAGTTGGCGCCCCTGCAGCGCAGCCTGGACGGTATCCGGAATACGCTCCATGTCCGCCACAAGCGAGCGGGGCTTGGCGTCGGGCGCATCCTGGCGGAAGGGGACAAAGTAATAATAGCGGCGGTTGAGCAGCGCGCCGATATTGGCTGCGCTGCCGGAAAGCCCGTCGTTGGTGGATACCGCGAGCACAACCGGCTTGTCGCCGCGCAGATGGCTTTTAACCGCCATGACGACCGGCGTGTCGGTTACGCTGTGCGCGAGCTTGGCAAGCGTGTTGCCCGTGCAGGGCGCCACGACCAGTACGTCGAACAGGCCTTTGGGGCCGATCGGCTCCGCGGCCTGGATGGTATCGATCGGCTGGCGGCCGGTCAGGGCAAAGAGCTTGCCGCGCCACATGGCGGCGTCGCCGAAGCGGGTGTCGAGCTGGGCGGCGTGGAAGGACAGGATCGGCGTGACCTCGCAGCCCTGCCGCACAAGCGTCTGGATGACATCCATCACGCGCGCAAAGGTGCAGAACGAGCCGGTCAGGGCAAAGCCAATGCGGATCGGAGCGGTCATAATATGGATTCCTCCTGCAAAATGGTGAGTACCGTATCGTGGATGGCGCGCGCCGCGGACAGCGGTGCGACCCGTCCCGGGAGGGAGAGCGCGTGCAGCAGCCGGCAGCCGGCCGGCAGCTTCGCGTCCGCGGAGATGCCGCCGGGCAGGGAAGCCAGATCGATGACCAGGCAGCCGGTGGAAAGGCTGGACAGCTCCGCAGCGCCGAGCACCGGCGCGGGGACAGTGTTGAAAATGAGCTGGAACGCACTGAGCCGTCCGGCAAGGCTGCGGGTGTCGAGCGCGCGCATGCCATCGGCCTCGATCCTGGCGAAATCCCGCGGGGAACGGGCGGAAACCGTGACGGCGGCATCCAGCGCGTGCAGCTTATGGGCGAGCAGCGCGCCGATACGCCCATATCCGATGACCAGGCAGGACGCGCCCTGCAGGGTATGCTCGGTCTGTTCCATAGCGAGCTGTAGGGCGCCTTCGCAGGTAGGTACATCGTTAGCGGTATAGGCTCCCGCAGGAATACCGGGGGGATACGGCGGCATATGCTGGCAGGGAGGAGGGAAACGGTATGCGGATGGAGGAAAAGGAGCGGGAGAACCTGTGCAGGGCGGTCAAGACGGGTCTGCTGAAGAAGCTGCGTGAAGCGGGACAGATCAACGAGGCACAGTTGGACCGCGCGCTGGATAAGCTGCGCGCAGGCGAACGGTGACCGGCGCAAAGCTTCGGGTCGCCGCGTACTGCCGCGTATCGACATCGCAGGACGACCAGAGGAACTCCCTGGAAAACCAGCGCCGCTATTTCGCGGAGTATATCGGCAGCCAGCCGGACTGGGAGCTGGCGCGGGTGTATGCGGACGAGGGACTGTCCGGCACCGCCGCGCGCAACCGGCCGGCCTTTCAGCAGATGCTGTCCGCCGCGGAGGAGGGGGAGATCGACCTGATCCTGACCAAGGAGGTGTCCCGCTTCGCCCGCAACACGGTGGATGCGCTGGCCTGCACGCGGCGGCTCCGGCGGTACGGGGTGGGCGTGGTATTCATCAATGACGGGATCGATACTCGTCAGAACGACGGCGAGTTCCGCCTGACGATTATGGCGAGCGTGGCGCAGGAGGAAAGCCGCAAGACCTCGGAGCGGGTCAAATGGGGGCAAAGGCGCTCCATGGAGAACGGCGTGGTGTTCGGGTGCAACAATATCTACGGCTTTTCCCTGCTCCACGGCAGGCTGACGGTGAAGGAGGACGAGGCGGAGGTGATCCGGCTGGTATACCGCAAATTTCTGAACGAGGGGAAAGGAACCTTTGTGATCGCGCGGGAGCTGTCTGAGTCGGGCGTCGAGCCGCCCCGCGCCAAAGGGAAGCCGTGGTCCTCCACGATGGTGCTGCGTCTGCTGCGGAATGAAAAATACTGTGGCGACCTGCTGCAGAAAAAGTCGTATACGCCGGATTTCCTGGATCACAAAAAACAGGTCAATCGGGGGGAGGAGGAGCAGATATACCTGCGCGATCACCACGAGCCGATCGTCCCACGCGCAGTTTTCGAGCAGGCGCAGCAGGAGCTTGCGCGCCGCGCACCGGCCGGCGCGCAGGGACGGCGCTGCGTCCGCCGGTACTGGTGCTCGGGAAAGCTCATTTGCGCGGCCTGCGGCCGCCGCTTCGTTCCGCGCCGGCGGCGGCGCGCGGGAGGTGAGGTATACCGGTATTGGGTGTGCGCCGCACGGGGAAGGCACGGCCCGCGGCATACCGATGGACGGGAGACCCCTGACGGCTGCGATATGCGGATGATGCCTCACCAGGCGCTTTGCACCTGCATGGACGTGGTGGTGGAACGGCTGGGGCTGGACGTCGGCCGGCTGATCCGCGAGACGGCCGAATTGGTGGAACAGGCGGAGGACGGCGGCGTGCCTGTGGCGTTGGAGCGCCTGCGGGAGCGCAGGCAGCGCGTGCTACAGCGGCGGGGGGACGCGCTGGACGCATGGCTGGGACACAGCATCACAAAAGAGGAGCTGGACAGCTTGCGCGCGCGTTATGACGCTGCGCTCGCGCGTCTGGACGGGCAGGAGCGGACGTTGGAGGCACAGTGGCAGGCGGCGCGCACAGGGGATGGCCGGACGGCTCTTCGGGCGTTCCTGGAAACCGAGGCGCTCCGGTGTGAAGCGGTGTACGGCGAGCTTTTGGAGCAGATGCGCATTGGGGAGGGGGGAGTTCTGGTGCGGCTGCGTGGACTGGCGGTGACGTTCCGGCTGCAATATGCGCCGCCCAGGCGCGGAGCTGGCCTGCGGCCGGAGGACATACGCTGCACGCTGCTACCGGATACCTAATGCAAAAAATAAGAGCGGGTTTCCGCCTTGCGGAAACCCGCTCTTTCTGTCCGCGCCGCCCTGCCGCAGACGGAAGTCAGGGGATAGTTTTGTCGATTTGTGTCGATATTTTGAGAAAAATAAATCTTTTTGGCACTTGAACCAATGGAAGAGATATGTAAAAATATAGAACAGAGAAATATAAGGCCGAAAAACAGGAAAGTGGCCATAGGAGAAGATCAAAGATGGCGGATGAAAAACAAAAGCTCCGCGTTTTGCTGGCCTGTGCGGACAGCGAGCTTTCCCGATATGTCGCGCGCCGTTTGCCGGAGAACGGGAAGATCGAGCTAGCCGGATGGACCGAGGATGGGGCGCGGGCGCTGGAACTGTATCGCGATACGCGGCCCGGGCTGGTTGTGCTGGATACCGATCTGTTCCATGTGGATGGGCTGACGGTGGCTTCCCGCATTCGGGAGCAGGGCGGGAAAGAGACGATTCTTCTGCTCAGCGCGTTCCAAGGGGCACAGGTGCTTGCCGAATGCAACGTGCTGTCCATCGATTATATGATGCGCAAGCCGCTGAAGGAGGACGCGCTGTACGACCATATCCGGCTGTGGGCGGCAGGCATGGAGGAACGGGAAAAGGAATTATCCGAGGAAACCCGCTTCCGGAAGCAGGTGGACCAGGTGTTTAAGGCTTTTGACCTGCGCACCGATTCCAAGGGCTACGCCTATACGGTCGACGCGGTCTGCGCCTGCCGGCGGAAGAACAGCGGCCTGACCAAGGAGATCTATCCGGCGATCGCGCGCAAACGCGACACAACGCCGGCAAATGTGGAGCGGGACATCCGGTATACGGTCAAAAAGATCTGGAAAGACTGCGAGGCGTCCGTGCTGGAACGGTATTTTGGCGAGATGGCGGTCAGGATGCGGGGCAGAATCAGCAACGGACGCTTTATCAAGGCGATCCTGGACTATCTGAGCCGACAGGACGAAGAGGGGTAACGCAAAAACAGGTCGTTTCGGACGCGCCTTTGCTTAACTTCCGGCGGCCGCTGTGGTATACTATACCTGCAGCGGGCCTGCTGCGCATTTTTCAGTTAAGGTGGGGGCGTAAATGTCTGGAACGGAACAACAGGGAAAGCAGGGGGGATTGGAACGGGGGCAGTCCTGGGGGGAGCAGCTCAGGCGGCTGCTGTTGATTGTGGCGGCGTCCGTGGTGATGGCGGTCAACATTAAAAGCTTTGTGGACGCGGGCGGCCTGTTTCCCGGCGGCTTCAATGGGCTGACGCTGCTCATCCAGCGCAGCGCGCAGCAGTTTGCCGGTGTTTCCCTGCCGTTTACCGCAATCAACCTGCTCCTCAACGTGGTTCCGGCAGTGGTCAGCTTCCGGCTGATCGGGAAGCGCTTTACGCTGTATTCCTGCCTGATGATCGCGTTGACGAGCGTGCTGACCGACCTGATCCCTTCCATGCCGTTGACCAACGATGTGCTGCTGGTCTGTATTTTCGGCGGCATTGTTAACGGCTTGGCGATCAGCCTGTGCCTGTTGGGGCGCGCGACCAGCGGGGGGACGGACTTCATCTCCGTGGCGCTGAGCGAGCGGCTCGGCGTGGACGCGTGGAATTACATCTTTTTTGCCAACTGCGGGATGCTGGCCGTGGCCGGCCTGCTGTTCGGCTGGGATAAGGCGCTGTATTCGATCATTTTCCAGTTTGCCTCCACGCAGGTTGTGCATATGCTCGACCCGCGCTTTAAGCGGACCACGCTGTTCATCATTTCCAATCGGGCGCAGGAGGTATACGAACAGATCAAGGATACGACGCATCACGGGGCGACGCTGTTCCACGGAACCGGCCTGTATAACGGCGAGGAGCGGGATATGCTGTATTCGGTCATCGCGGGCGATCAGGTCAAGCAGATCACCCGCGTCGTGCGCGATATCGACCCCCATGCGTTTATCAATATCCTGAAAACCGACCAAGTGGCGGGCAATTTTTACCGCCGGCCGCACGATTAAAACGGAAGGGCAGCCCCGGGCGCAGCGATGCGCCTGGGGCTGCTTTACTGTTCGCGGCGGCGAACCGGCCTATAACCAAAGGAAACAGGTACCGCGTTGCGTATCGCAAGCTCGTCGCGGGATAAGTAGTCCAGCAGGCGCAGGTCGTTCTGCACGGCGCGGGCGTGTACCCAGAACGGGACCGAGCCGGCAAGGGCAAGCGTACCCGCCGGAATCGCGTCTAGGATATCCGCGAGCGGGTGCGGGGCGTTGGAGAGCGGGGCGTTGAGTTGAGCGTCGCCATGCTGGATGGGAAGCGGCAGGATCACCGCCTGTACGTCCGCAAAGCCGGCGCGGGGGTCGCTGACAGCGGCGCAGCCCTCGACGGGGCGCCGTTCAAGCGCATAGGTGCGCACCGTGTGGCCGTCGGCGCGCAGCAGGGAGGCCAGATAAGCCTGCCGTACGTCGCCGCCGACGACCGCAAGGGTCGCCGATTGATTCATAAGAAAAACCTCCTTCAGGGCAGTCTATGCCAGCGGGGGAGGCGTTGTTATCCCGTGCGGGGCAGGAAAAACGGCCTGTCCCGTGGGATAGGCCGCAGCGCTTATTCCGGTTTTCTGTCGCCGCCAAAGAAAAAGGCGGTCAGCACGCCAGGGCCGGTGTGCGAGCCGATGACCGTGCCGATGTAGCGGATGTCCGAGCGGACGCCGTGCGCGTCGAGCAGCGCGGCAAGTTGGCGGGCGTCTTCCAGACAGTCGCCGTGGCAGATGCGCACAACTTGGTTCCGGTCGGTCATCTCGCGCAGCGTCCGTTCCGCGAGGTAGGAAATAGATTTCTGCCGGCCGCGGACCTTGCAGCCGACGCCGAGTTTACCCGCATTGTCAACCCAGATGACCGGCTTGATGCCAAGCAGCCCGCCAACCACGGCCGAGGTCTTGCTCAGCCGCCCGCCGCGGTGCAGGTGGCCCAGGTCGTTGACCGTGATCAGATGGATCACATGCAGCCGCATCTGCTCCACCGCGGCGGCAGTCACCTCGATGGTGCATCCGCTGTCGCGCATTTCACGGGCTTTATCGACCAGCAGGTATTCGCCGCCGGTCGCGGAGAGGGAGTCGATGCAGATGATTTTGCGCGCGGGGAAAAGCGGGGCAAGCTCGTCGCGTGCCATGCAGCCCGCGTGGAACGTACCCGAAAGGCCGGAGGAAAAGCCGATGTACAGCACGTCCTGCCCGGCTTCCAACGCGGTGCGGAAAAGGGTTAGAAACGTTTCCAGCTTTGCCTGCGAGGTGACGGGCAGTTTCCCCTCCCGCAGCAGGTCGTAAAACTGGTGGAATGAAACGGTCTGCCCACAGTCCTCCTCAATGGTGCGCCCGTCAATCGTAAATGCGAGCGGCGCGCAGCCAATGTCGTTCTGTGAAAAGTAGGCGGCGGTCTCATCGATGGTCGAATCGGTGATAAGAGCGAATGGATACATAGCAGAACTCCTTGCTTTGCGGCCGGATCAGCCGTTGATTTCAAAGGGGGTGTCGCACGCGCCGGTTAGCGAGCGGGCGGGACCGTCGGAGACGACCTCGTAGGTATTTTCGCAGCCAACCAGACCGACCCCCTCCAGGGCGATCTTTGGCTCGACCGCGAACGTCATGCCGGCGCGGATCGGCTCGTCGAAGCCCCTGGCGAGGACGGGCGATTCGTCCATAGTCAGGCCGATCGAGTGTCCGAAGAACCTGCAGCCGCTCATAAAGCCCGCGCGGAACGCGGGGTCAACGCAGGCGCACAGCTTGCCATATACCTCGGATGGCACCGAACCGGGGCGCAGCATGGCGGCAGCCTCGTTCTCGAGGAATACACATTGTTCGCGCGCGGCACGGATCAGCTTGCTCTGTGGATGCTTGGAGAGGGAACCGTAGAAAAACACAATGCTTTTATCCGTATGGTAGCCCCGATAGCCGTTCGGTATGTCAAGCAGCACAATATCGCCCTCGCGCAGGCGCCGCTCGGAGGAGCCGATGGATTTCATGGCGATACAGGTGCCGGCCGTACCGGTGGGGCTGTCCAGACCGCAGCCGGCCAGACTGTTTTCACTGAAGCTGGCTACGCCGAGCACATCGTCTGCAATCGCCTGGTTGAAGCGGGAAATACCCATCGAACCTCGCTCGAGCAGAACCGTGCTGACCTCGCTGCACAGCCGCGCCTCGCTAATGCCATCCCGCAGCAGGACGGGGGCGATCTCCTCCAGCGCGAAGCGGTGCAGGGCGCCGGACTGGCGCATGCAGTCCAGCTCATAGGCGCTTTTGACGGCCCGCAGGCCTGCGAGGACGCCGTCCACTGGCTGCGGCTGCGTAAAGGGTAAATATTTCTGCAACATAGAAAGTTTTTGCAGCGTCATGGTGCGCGCGGCGACATAGACACGGTCGGGGATGGCGGGGAACGCCTCCGCAACCGTGCGGAAGCTGCTCAGCGGACGGATATCCGCAAAAGCGGATTCGCGTTTGGCACATTCGAATGAACGGCGGACGAACAGCACCGCTTGGTCGGGCGTGACGATGAGCGCGCCATCCTGCATGGTGCCGGTGAAGTAATAAAGATCGATCTTGTTGTCCAGAATGGTCATGGACCACGCGGGATCGTGCTGTGCCAATGCTGCGCGCAGTCGGGAAAGGCGGGCGTTCAGCTCGCCGGCAGGCACGGGGGTATGTGGCATTTGTGTTCCTTCCTTTGCTTATGTTGGTTCTGGGGTGATGCGGGCCAGCGGCATGCCTTACGGCGGCGAAGATACACGCATGGGAAAAAGGCGGCTCGGCCGCTTTGCGGCGCTATTATACCACAGCGGCCAGCACTTATTCGCCTGAAGCGACCGCAAAGTGCCGCTGGTGGTATAATGAAGTGAAATTAATGTATAATAGCCGCTTTGCGGCTATTATACCATAGTTTTTCCGGCTGGGCAATGCGTGCGCATTGACTTTTGCGGAATGGTGCGATATGATGCTATACAGGAAAGTTTATGGAGAAAGGAGTCGGGTTATGCGCAGAATTTTGGGACGGATCCTGGCGGACCGGCGTGTGGTCGGCGGCCTGCTGCTGGTTGCGCAGCTGGTGATCGTCATGTACAGCGTGGGCTGGATGAGCGGGCGCTGGCTGTGGGCGCCACGGATATTGACCGTGCTGAGCGTCATCATCGTGATCTGGCTTGTCCGTAAATATGATAACCCGACCTATAAGATCAGCTGGATCATCGTTATCCTGCTGCTGCCGCTGTTCGGAGGCCTGTTTTACCTGCTGTGGGGCAACACGCCGTTTAACCGCGCGCGCACTCAGCATAAGTACGAACCGCAGCCGCCGGATTTCACCGAATACCGCCTGATGCCGGCGACCGAGGCGCTCGCACAGGAGGATCCGCGCCACGCGGCGCGCGCCCGTTATATCACTGCGCTGGACGGCATGCCGGCCTGGACCAACACCGAGGCGCATTATTTCCGCGTGGGCGAGGATATGTTCGCCTCCATGTGCGAGGAGCTGTGGCAGGCGCATAAATTCATTTTTCTGGAGTATTTTATCATTGAGGAAGGCATCATGTGGAATACCATCCTCGATATCCTGCAGGAAAAGGTGCGCGAGGGCGTGGATGTGCGCATCCTGTACGACGATGTGGGTTCGATCGCCACGCTGCCGCAGAACTACGACCGCTTCTTGGCTTCACTCGGCATCCGCGCGGTGCGCTTTAACCGCTTTATCCCCACGCTCAACACCTACCTTAATTACCGCAACCACCGCAAAATGATGATTATAGACGGGAATGTGGGGTATATGGGCGGCATCAACCTGGCAGATGAATATATCAATGAGAAGGTGCGTTTCGGCCACTGGAAGGATACCGGCATCATGCTGCGGGGCGAAGGGACGGTCAACATGACCTCGCTGTTCCTGCAGATGTGGGAATATGTGACCGGCGAGCCCGTGCCGCCGCTCAACGCCTACCTGCCGACGATGAAAATGCCGGAGGACGGCTATGTCCAGCCGTTCGCGGATTCGCCGCTTGACGATTTGAACGTCGGCGAATCGACCTACCTGCAGATCATCCACAACGCGCGCGATTACGTCTATATCACGACCCCGTATCTGGTGTTGGATAACGAGATGATCACGGCGCTGACCATCGCGGCGCAGTCCGGCGTGGATGTGCGGATTCTGACGCCGGGGATTCCGGATAAAAAGCTGGTCTATATGATTACGCGCTCCTATTACCAGCAGCTGCACCGCGCGGGCGTCAAGATCTATGAATACCGCCCAGGCTTCCTGCACGCGAAGTGCATCGTATCGGACGATGATACGGCGGTCGTCGGAACGATCAATATGGACTTCCGTTCCTTTTTCTTGCATTTTGAGTGCGCGACCTGCTTTTACAACAGCTCGGTCGTGCATGCGGTCAAGCAGGATATTCTGGAAACGATCAATGTGAGCCGGCGCATTGACGACGCTTGGCTGCATAAGGTACCTTGGCTGCGGTCTATCGTGGCCAGTGTGCTGCGGCTGTTTGCGCCGCTGCTGTGACCGGACGCCGGCAGAGTGAAGGGGCTGAAATGGAACAACGGGAACAGGTTTTGTGCGCGATCCTTGACGCGGGTGAGCTGCTGCTGACCGCAGGGGCCGAGGTGGCGCGCGTGGAGGACACGATCCGCCGTATGGCACAGGCATATGGCTTTGGCAGGGTGGATGTGCTGACCATCACGGCCAGTATGATCGTCACGGCGCAGGCAGAGGACGGCGCGGTTCTGACGCAGACCCGCCGCATCCTGCGGCGGGAAACCGATATGCGGCGCATCGAGGCGGTGAACGCGCTTTCGCGTGCGGTCTGCGGCGCGCCGCTGCCGCTGGAGGAGCTGCGCGCGCGGGTGGAAGCGATTCGGACCATGCGGGACGATATGCCGTGGCGTATCCCGCTGGCATATTTGGTTATTTCCGGCTCGTTCGCCGTGTTTTTCGGCGGTTCGGTGCGGGATGGTCTGGCGGCGATGCTGTGCAGCATGGTGCTGTACGCGATCGGGCGCATGGGGGCGCGTATTGCGTTACAGCCGCTGGTGCTGACCGTGTTGAGCGCGGCCGCGATGTGTCTGGCCGCGGTGATAACCGTGGAAGCCGGATTGGGGCAGGCATTGGATAAGATTATTATTGGAAACATTATGCTGCTGATACCGGGGATCGCGCTGGTCAATTCGCTGCGCGACATGATCGTGGGCGATACGATCAGCGGCCTGCTGGGAGCGTGTGAAGCGCTGCTGCGCGCGATTGCGATTGCGGCGGGCTGCGCACTGGTGCTGCTGCAGCTGGGAGGTGCGGTATGACCGGGGAAATGGCGGTGCAGGTCGGCATGGCAGCCGTGGGTGCGCTGGGCTTCGGCCTGCTGTTCCATATTTCAGGAAGCCGGCTGGTGACCATCCTGCTCGGCGGCGCGGCAAACTGGGGGTTTTACCTGCTCGCCCTGTGGGCTTATGAGGACCGCGTCGCCGCGTTTTTTGCCGCCGCGCTCGCGACAGCCGCCTTGGCGGAGGTATTGGCGCGCCTGCTCAAAACGCCGGTCCTGACGCTGCTGGTGCCGATGCTCGTGCCGCTCGTCCCGGGCGGCGACCTGTATTATACCACGCTGGCGCTTGTCCGGGGGGATATGGCGGCGTTTGCGCAGTATGGCAGCCTGGTGCTGAAGGAGTCCGGTGCGATCTCGTTCGGGGTTATCCTGATTGCCTGTGCAGTGCAGACGCTGCTCAAGCTGCTCGCTCTGGCGCGGGAGAAAAGAATATGAAAAAAGCGTTCTGCGACCGGTCCGTGCAGAACGCTTTTCAAATTTGGAGCTGCAGCAGAAGATAGACCACACAGGCGGCGATCGCCGCCCAAACCAGGCCCGTGGCGATCAGGCAGCAAAGATAACGCGGCGGAAAGCGGGCGTGCCGCAGGCTACGCCCGAGCGCGTCCGGATCGCCGAGCATGCGCACCGCCAGCTCGACCGCCTCCGCTTCGTTGAAGCCGCGGTCGTTTTGCAGATATTCCATGCGCGTCAGTAGATGGTCGGTCAGCTCGCGCCGCACCCGTGCGCGGTACGGCGGCCAAAGAAGATGGGCGCATACGCGGTCCAGAAACAGGCTGATGCGCTCATTTGGTGACACACGCCTCACCCCCGACCACCTTGCCGAAGCTTTTACAGAATTTTTCCCACTCGCGTCGGCACCGCGCGAGTGTTTTGACGCCTTGGCGGGTGAGCTGATAATACCGGCGCAGCCGCCCCGCCGTGGATTCCCTTTCGTAGGAGCGCACCTCGCCGCGCTCTTCCAGGCTGTGCAGGATGGGGTACAGGGTCCCCTCGTTCATGGAAAAGGTCTGGTCGGAACGGCATTCCAGCTCGCGGATGATCTGGTAGCCGTATTTGTCTGCGTCCTCCAGCATGGCGAGGACGAGCAGCGTATTACTGCCGGGGAAAGGAGAGTCGTTTTTTCTGCGGGGCATGGAAAACCGCCTCCAAATACCTTTTTTATCGATGTATCCACAGTATACATCCGGCGGCAGGGGCTGTCAAATGTAAAATTTTTTTAAGGTATTGCTCTTTTTCGGTTTTTAGGGTATCATAAGCAATAGTTTGCAGGCTTTGGAGGATGGAAAACCGATGTTTGATAGTTTGTTTCAATGGCTGCTCGGCGCTGGCCGCGAGCTGGCTGTTGTTATTATCTCCATGGTTCCTCTGGTGGAATTGCGCGGCGCGGTGCCTCTGGGCGTTATGGCGGCGGGCATGCCGTGGTACGAGGTGCTGCCGTTGGCCTATCTGGGCAACCTGCTCCCGATTCCGTTCGCGCTGTTTTTCGGGGAAAAGGTATTGGACTGGGTGGGGACGCTCAGGCCGTTTACCGGCTTCGTCACCCGCTACAAGGCGAAGCTGGAAAGCAAAAAGGATCAGGTTACCAAGTATGCGCGGATCGGCCTGTTCCTGTTCGTCGCGGTGCCGCTGCCAGGGACGGGCGCATGGTCGGGCGCGCTGATCGCGACGCTGCTCGAAATGCCAAAGGGGAAAGCGCTGCTCTCCATTGCGGGCGGCGTCGTGGCGGCGGGGCTTATCATGCTGGTTGCCTCCAATGGCGTGCTGGGCGTGGCGAGCCTGTTTTGAAAGCGAAAGCAAAGAGCCTCCCGTGAGGGAGGCTCTTTTTGCATTTCGGTTTAAATACGGCAGGATTCCAGCAGCTCGTGCTTGCAGTCCCAAAGCCTGCGGGACAGATCGACGAAATAAGTCTGCGGGTTCTCGAAGCGCTTGATCTCTTCCCAGAGCGTGTCCAGCTCGGCAAGGCAGTAACTGCGGATGTCGCTGATCGCCGGATTCTGGTAAACGCATTTGCCGGCCTGGAACAGCTGCACGCGCAGCGGGCGCACGGTATAATCGGACACCACGCGCTGCTTCCAGGTATGGATGGGGTCGAACAGCACATAGGGGAGGGCGGCGTCGATGACCTCGTCATGGATTGTGATAACATCGCCCAGCGCCTTGCCGGTCGCTTTGTCAAACAGGCGATATACCTGCTTGAAGTGTGGGGTCGTGATCTTTTCCACGTTTTCGGAAACCTTGATCTTGGGGACGATCTCTCCCTGCCCGTTTTCCACGGCTGCGAGCTTGTATACGCCGCCGAACACCGGTTCGGATTTGGAAGTGATCAGCCGCTCACCGATGCCGAAGGAGTCGATTTGCGCGCCCTGTACCAGAAGGTCGCGCACCAGGTATTCGTCCAGCGAGTTGGAGGCCATGATCTGCATATCCGGAAAACCCGCCGCATCCAGCATTTTACGCGCCTCGATCGAAAGGTAGGCGATATCGCCCGAATCCAGACGGATGCCGCGCGGGCGGATCCCGTACTCGCTGACCATGTCCCGCGCTACACGGATCGCGTTCGGAACGCCGGATTTGAGGACGTTATAGGTGTCGACCAGAAAGACGCAGTTGTCCGGATAAATGTCCGCATAGGCCTTGAACGCCTCGTATTCGCTGTCGAACATCTGCACCCAGGAATGCGCCATCGTGCCGCCCGCGGGGATCTTGTAATCCCGATCGGCCAGCACGCACGCCGTCCCCTGACAGCCGCCGATATAAGCGGCGCGCGCGCCATAGATCGCGCCGTCGTAGCCCTGCGCGCGGCGGGAGCCGAATTCGAGCACGGTGCGCCCCTGCGCGGCGCGGGTGATGCGGCTGGCCTTGGTGGCGATCAGCGTCTGATGGTTGATGGTGAGCAGGACCATGGTTTCCACGAACTGCGCCTGAATCATGGGACCGGCCACGGTGACAAGGGGTTCGCCGGGGAAAACCGGCGTACCCTCCGGCACGGCCCATACGTCGCACGCGAATTCAAATTCGCGCAGGTAATTGAGAAAGGATTCCGAGAAGCAGCCGCGGCGGCGCAGGTAGGCGATATCCTCCTCGGTGAAATGCAGGTTTTTGAAATAGTCGATCAATTGTTCCACGCCCGCCATGATGGCGTAGCCGCCGCCGTCCGGCACGCGGCGGAAGAACATGTCGAAATAAGCGCGGCGGTCGGCGATACCTTTTTCAAAGTACCCGTTCGCCATTGTGAACTCGTAAAAGTCGGTCAGCATGGTCAGATTTTTTTCGGTCATTGCGAAAACGCCCCTTTGCGCATGGATGCCATGCGCTTTTATTCAATCCGTGCATCTGTCTTGACACAGTGCATTTATAGTTATAATAGTACGTTTTTGCGCAAAGTGCAAGACTTTCTTTCGGAATATCGATTCACAATATGAATAAATATTCACTATATAAAATAATTATAAATTTTTCTTGCCAAATGCAGGGATAGGGGGTATAATGGAAAAGTCAAAAAAACGACGGATTACGGAGGTAAGCAGACATGGAAAGGAAATATAACAAGGTTGTACTGGCCTATTCGGGCGGTTTGGATACTTCGGTGCTGATTCCGTGGCTCAAGGAGCATTACGGCTGCGAGGTCATCGCGGTTTCCGGCAACGTGGGCCAGGGTACCGAACTGGACGGGCTGGAGGAAAAGGCGCTCAAGACCGGCGCGTCCAAGCTGTACATCGAGGACTTGACCAAGGAGTTCGTGGACGACTACATTATCCCCACCATGAAGGCGGGCGCAACCTATGAGCAGTATCTGCTTGGCACCTCGTTCGCGCGTCCGATCATCGCCAAGCGCATCGTTGAGATTGCGCTGCAGGAGGGCGCGGACGCGATCTGCCACGGCTGCACGGGCAAGGGCAACGACCAGGTGCGTTTCGAGCTGGCGATCCACGCGTTCGCCCCGCAGATGGACATTATCGCGCCGTGGCGCTTCTGGGAACTGAACAGCCGCGAGAAGGAGATCGCCTACGCGGAGGCGCATAACATCCCGCTCAAGATCAACAAGGAAACCAACTATTCCAAGGATAAGAACCTGTGGCACCTGAGCCATGAGGGCCTCGACCTTGAACTGCCCTCCAACGAGGCGCCGATCAATAAACCGGGCTTTCTCGAACTGGGAGTTTCTCCGGAGATGGCGCCCGATAAGCCGACCTACGTTACCATTCATTTCGAAAAGGGCGTACCCACCGCGGTGGACGGCGAGGAGCTGGATTCGGTTGCAATCATCGAAAAGCTCAATAAGCTCGGCGGCGAGAACGGCGTGGGCATCCTGGATATCGTCGAGAACCGCCTGGTCGGCATGAAGAGCCGCGGCGTATACGAGACGCCGGGCGGCGCGGTGCTGTATGCGGCGCACCAGAAGCTGGAGGAGATCACGCTCGACAAGGAGACCGCGCACTACAAGGCGCAGGTCGCGATGAAGTTCGGCGACCTGGTCTACAACGGCCAGTGGTACACCCCGCTGCGTAAGGCGCTTTCGGCGTTCGTCGATTCCACGCAGGAGACCGTTACCGGCGACGTCAAGCTCAAGCTGTACAAGGGTAATATCATTCCGGCGTCCGTCACCTCGCCGTACAGCCTGTACTCCGAGGATATGGCCACCTTTAACGAGGACGACTGCTACGACCAGGCGGATTCGGCCGGCTTCATCAACCTGTTCGGCCTGCCGCTCAAGGTGCGCGCGCTCAACGACCAGATGCTGTACAAAAAGACCGGCGAGCATTTCCCGTCGGTTGAAAAGTAAGAAAGGATATCGTGGGGCGGCATGTCCGAACGTGCCGCCCTGCGGGTGTTTTGTGAGGTAACGAGATATGGCAAAATTATGGGCAGGACGGTTTCAAAAGGAAACCGATCTGGTGGTAAATGACTTTAATTCGTCCATCCTGTTTGACTGCCGTTTATATAAGGAAGACATCACCGGTTCGATCGCGCATGCGACCATGCTGGGCAGGCAGGGCATCATCGAGCCGCACGAGGCGGAAAAAATCGTCGAAGGGCTGAAGGGAATCCTCAAGGATATCGAGGAGGGGAATGTGGAGTTTTCCCTCGATTATGAGGATATCCACATGAATGTCGAGCAGCTTTTGACCGAGCGCATCGGCGACACCGGCAAGCGGCTGCATACCGGACGCTCGCGCAACGACCAGGTCGCGCTCGATATGCGCCTGTACGTCAAGAGCGAAATCCGCGAGATCATCACCATGATCTGTACGTTTATGAAAGCGCTCGCCAAAAAGAGCCGCGAGAACTTGGACGCGGTCATGCCGGGCTACACGCACCTGCAACGCGCGCAGCCGACCACGTTCGCACACTACATGATGGCCTATGCCAACATGCTGAAGCGCGATATCACCCGCCTGCAGGATTGCTACGAGCGCATGGATGAAATGCCGCTCGGCTCGGGCGCGCTGGCATCCACCACCTATCCGATCGACCGCGAGTTCGTCCGGCAGCAGCTTGGCTTCAAGCGGCTGACCGATAACTCGCTCGACGGCGTATCCGACCGCGATTACTGCGTGGAGCTGCTCTCCGCGCTATCTATCCTGATGATGCACCTGTCCCGCCTGTCTGAAGAGATCATCTCCTGGTGCTCATGGGAGTTCAAGTTCGTCGAACTGGACGACGCGTATTCCACCGGCTCGTCCATCATGCCGCAGAAGAAGAATCCGGACGTGTGTGAGCTGATCCGCGGCAAGACCGGCCGTGTGTACGGCAGCCTAACCACCATGCTGACCGTGCTCAAGGGCCTGCCGCTGGCATACAATAAGGATATGCAGGAGGACAAGGAGGCTGTGTTCGGCGCGATCGACACGGTAAAGCAGTGCCTGGAGGTGTTCACCCCCATGTTCTCCACCATGACGCTGCGCCGCGACAACATGCGCAAGGCAGCTTCCGCAGGCTTCATTAACGCAACAGACTGCGCGGACTACCTGACTAAGAAGGGCATGCCTTTCCGCGATGCGTACAAAACGGTCGGCCGGCTGGTCAACCAGTGCATCAAGGCGGATGAAACGCTGGAAACCATGACCATGCGCGATTTTGCCGCGATCTCCAATAAATTTGGGGATGATGTTTACGACGCGCTCGACCTGCGTACCTGCGTGGCTGAACGCAAGGTGATCGGTGGTCCGGCACCGCAGGAGGTCGCCCGCCAGATCGACAAGATCGAAAAGTTTATCGCCGATGTGGAAAACGAAACATAAACAGATGAGGATTTTGTATGTATATTGAGGATATCGCACAGGTATATGAAGAAGAGGAGTTGAACTTCGCCACCGACGAGGAGGAGCAGCGCATCCGCTTCAAGATGAACACTAAGGTTTCGCCGGACGTGTCGTTCACCGCACGCATTGTCAACGAAACGACCGCGCTGTTTACCACGATCCTGCCGATGAATATTCCGGAAGCTAAGCGGGACGCGGTCGCTCTTTACCTGAATCGGGCGAACTGGGGGCTGCTGCTGGGCAATTTTGAGATGGACCCGAACGACGGGGAGCTTTGCTATCGGGTGGCGGGCTGCTTTGAGGAAAACGAGCCGCTGGCGGACGAGATAGTCCGGCGCATGACTTATGTGGGCTTCAACATGTTTGATAAATATGTTCCTGGCGTATTCGCCATCGTATACGGCAATAAGGGGCCTGTGGAAGCGTACGAGGAGATCGAGGCCGCGGAGCGCGAGGCGCAGGCGGAATGAAAACGGAGAAAGACGGATGAAACCAAAGATTTATATCGACGGCAGAGAGGGTACCACCGGCCTGCAGATCTATGAACGGCTGGGGGGGCGGGACGACCTCGAGCTGCTGCTGATCGACGAGGACAAACGCAAGGACACCGAGGAGCGTCGCAGGTTCCTCAATGCGGCCGACATCGTATTCCTCTGCCTGCCGGACGCGGCGGCGCGGGACGCGGTCAGCTTGATCGAGAACGAAACGACCCGCGTAATCGACGCTTCGACCGCGCACCGCACCGAGCCGGACTGGGATTATGGCTTTGCAGAGCTGTCCAAGGCGCACAGGGCTGCGATCGCGGCCTCCAAACGGGTGGCGAATCCAGGCTGCCACGCGAGCGGGTTTATCTCCTCGGTGTATCCGCTGGTCGCGCGGGAGGTGGTACCCGCGGATTTTGCGTTCACCTGCTCGTCGCTGACCGGCTACTCGGGCGGCGGGAAAAAAATGATCGCAGAATACGAGGATGAAAACCGCGACCCGCGGCATGCCTCCGAGCGGATTTATGGCCTGAACCTGCAGCATAAGCATCTGCCGGAAATGGAGTATGTCTGCGGCCTGACCCAGCCGCCGGTATTTGTGCCGGTTGTGGGCGATTTTTACAAGGGCATGGCGACGACGGTCATGCTGCCCAGCGTGGACGCTCGCCGCGTACAGGAAGCGCTGGAAGCGCACTACGAGGGGCAGCGGCTGGTCACGGTCGCTCCGTTCGGCGGGGACGAGCCGGTTATATACGCCAATGCGCTCGCGGGAAAGGACAGCCTGAGGCTGATCGTATGCGGCCATGCGCGGCAGGCGATCGTGACCGCCCTGTTCGACAATCTCGGCAAGGGCGCGTCGGGCGCGGCGGTGCAGAACATGAATATCATGCTGGGTCTGGACGAAGCCACGGGATTGACGGTATAATAAAAACAGCGTATCCTATCTATTTCGCGCCGCTTCGGGCGGTAAGGAGAAATGCAGCTATGAAAATTATTGACGGCGGCGTGTGCGCCGCAAAGGGCTTTACCGCGGGCAGCATCCGCAGCGGCATCAAGGACAGCCGCGCGGACGACGATACCGCGATTATCTTCAGCGCGTGCGAGTGTACGGCCGCGGCGACCTATACGATGAACCGCGTCAAGGCCGCGCCCCTGTATGTGACGATGGAGCATCTGGAAAACGGCGTGGCGCGCGCGATCGTCGCCAACGCGGGCAACGCCAACGCCTGCGCGCCGGACGGGATGGAAAACGCCCGCCGCATGGCCAAGGTCGCGGCGAAGGTGCTCGGCGTGGACGAGGACGACGTGGTCGTCGCCTCGACCGGCGTGATCGGTCAGCGCCTGCCGGTTGAGTGCATCGAGCAGCACCTGCCCGAAATTGTGCTGGACGGAAACGGCTCGGAAAAGGCGAACCGCGCCATCATGACGACCGATACCAAAACCAAGACTGCGGCGGTCGAGTTCACCATCGGCGGCAGGATCTGCCGCATCGGCGGTATCTGCAAGGGCAGCGGCATGATCCATCCTAACATGGGTACCATGCTGTCCTTCCTGACGACCGACTGTGCGATCACACACGAAATGCTGGCCGAGGCGTTGCAGGAGAACGTGCGCAAGACCTATAACCGCGTCACGGTGGACGGGGACACCTCCACCAACGACATGTGCGTGGTGTTGGCCAACGGACAGGCGGGCAACGAGCTGATCGAGTGGCAGGACGAGGAGTATCAGGCGTTCTGCAAGGCGCTGAACGAGGTCAACACCCGTCTGGCACGCCAGATCGCGGCGGACGGCGAGGGCGCGACCAAGCTGGTGACCTGCACGGTCAAAAACTCCCGCTCCGAGGAGGCGGCCGAGCGGCTGGCCAAGGCAGTCGTGGGCTCCAACCTGGTCAAGGCGGCGATGTTCGGCGCGGACGCCAACTGGGGCCGCGTGCTGTGCGCGATGGGCTACTCCAAGGCGCCGTTCCGGCCGGAATATGTGTCCGTGGCGTTCGAGTCCGCGGCGGGCCGCGTGGCTGTGTGCGAAAAGGGCGCGGCGATCGATTTTGACGAGGCGCTTGCCAAGCAGGTACTCTCGGAAAGCGAGGTTACCATTCAGGTGGACGTGGGCGAGGGGACAGACTGCGCGACCGCGTGGGGCTGCGACCTGACCTATGATTATGTGAAGATCAACGGCGATTACCGGACCTGATAATAAACGAAGAGGAACGAGACAAGATGGATACACAACTGGATGCAGAGCTGCGGGCCAAAATACTGGTTGAAGCGCTGCCGTTTATTCAAAAATATTACGGGCAGACGGTCGTCGTCAAATACGGCGGCAACGCCATGATTAATGAGGAACTGAAAGACGCGGTCATCCACGACCTTGTGCTGCTCAACCTGGTCGGCGTCAAGGTGGTCGTGGTACACGGCGGCGGGCCGGAGATCTCGGATATGCTGAAAAAGATCGGCAAGGAGTCCCGCTTTGTCAACGGCCTGCGCTACACCGACCGCGAGACCATGGATATCGTGCAGATGGTGCTGTGCGGCAAGGTCAACAAGGATTTGGTGACGCTGCTGGAAAAGGCGGGCGGCCGCGGCGTTGGCCTGGGCGGCATGGACGGCGGCATGTTCCAGGCAAAACGCCTGACCGACCGTACCGGTACGGATTACGGCTATGTAGGCGACATCGTCGAGGTCAATCCGGCGCCGGTGATCGATATGCTGGAAAAGGGCTATATTCCGGTCGTCTCGACCGTCGCGCAGGGGATCGACGATGAAACCAATTACAACATCAACGCGGATACCGCGGCCTGCAAGCTGGCGGTCGCGCTGGGCGCGAAAAAGCTCATCCTGCTGACCGACGTGCGCGGGCTGATGCTCGATCCGGAGGACGAGTCGACGCTGCTGCGCTTCCTCAAGGTTTCCGAGGTACCCAAGCTCATGCGCGACGGCGTTATCAAGGGCGGCATGATCCCCAAGGTGGACTGCTGCGTCGAGGCGGTGCGCAAGGGCGTGGAAGCGGCCAATATCCAGGATGGGCGCGTCAAGCACTCCATCCTGATCGAATTATTATCCAAAGTGGGCGTCGGTACGATGTTCCAGTGAGAAAGAAGCGAGGAAAATGACCTACCAAGAACTCAAGGCCGAGGAAAACAAATATGTGATGAACACCTACGGCCGTTTCCCGATCGCGCTCGACCGAGGCGAGGGCGCGACGGTATGGGATGTCGAGGGCAGGAAGTATATCGACCTGGCCTCGGGCATCGGCGTCAACTGCATGGGCTACAATAACCAGATCATCATTGACGCGATCACCGCACAGGCGCACAAGCTGATGCATGTTTCCAACCTGTTCACGACCGAGCCTATGGTATGGGCTGCGAAAAAGCTGGTGGAGAAAACGCATCTGAACGGCAAGGTGTTTTTTGCCAATTCGGGCGCGGAGGCGAACGAGGGCGCGATCAAGCTGGCGCGCAAATATTCGTTCGACAAGTACGGCGAGGGGCGTTACAAGATCGTCACGCTCGTCAATTCCTTTCATGGCCGCACGGTGACCACGCTTAAGGCCACCGGTCAGGACCGTTTCCATAATTATTTTTTCCCGTTTACCGAGGGCTTTGATTACGCGGAGGCAAACGACTTTGATTCGGTCCGCCGCAAAGCGGACGATATGGCGTGCGCGGTCATGCTCGAACTGGTGCAGGGCGAGGGCGGCGTGCTACCGCTCGATCCGGCGTTTGTCAAGCAGGTCGAGGCGCTTTGCCGCGAAAAGGACCTGCTGCTCATCATCGACGAGGTGCAGACCGGCGTCGGCCGCACGGGCAGCCTGTTCTGCTTCCAGCAGTACGGCATCCGTCCGGATGTCGTCACGATGGCCAAGGGGCTGGGCGGCGGCCTGCCGGTCGGCGCGGTGCTGGCCGCGGAAAGCTGTGCGGGCGTGCTGACCCCCGGTACGCATGCGACGACCTTCGGCGGCACGCCCATCGTGTGCGCCGCGGTGAATGCGGTTCTCGATACTGTAGGGGAGGGGCAGTTCCTCGCTGCGGTCAGGGAAAAGGGCGAGTACCTGAAAAACGGCATCCTGTCCATTGGCTCCCCCAGCATCCATGGCGTGCGCGGCATGGGGCTGATGTTGGGCATCATTGTGGACGAGGGCAGGCACACGGCCTTTGCCAATAAACTGATTGAAAAAGGCGTGCTTGCGATCACGGCGGGCAAAAACGCGGTGCGCCTGCTGCCGCCGCTGACCATATCCAGGGAAGAAATGGATGAGGCGCTGACCATTATGAAAGAGGTGTTTTAATTGAAGCATTTGCTCAAGCTGCTCGATTGCTCGACCGAGGAGATTATCGGTCTGCTCGACCTGGCCGACCAGCTTAAATATGAAAAGAAGCATAATATCTCCCACCGTCATCTGGAGGGCAAAAGCCTGGGCATGATCTTCCAGAAGTCCTCCACCCGCACCCGCGTCTCGTTCGAGACCGGTATGTATCAGCTCGGCGGACAGGCGCTGTTCCTCTCCAACCGCGACCTGCAGATCGGCCGCGGCGAGCCGGTGCAGGATACGGCGCGCGTGCTGTCCCGTTATCTGGACGGCATCATGATCCGCACCTATGAACAGAAAGAGGTCGAGGACCTCGCGGGCTACGGCACCATCCCGATCATCAACGGTCTGACCGATTTCTGCCATCCCTGCCAGGTACTGGCCGACCTGATGACCATTCGCGAGAAGTTCGCGGTACTCGAAGGGCTGAAGATGTGCTACATCGGCGATGGCAACAACATGGCCAACTCCCTGATCGTCGGCGGCCTCAAGACCGGCATGAAGGTATCGGTTGCCACCCCCGAGGGCTACCGTCCCCATCCGGAGGTCATGGCGTTTGCCGGCGCCAATCCGGATTTCTCCATCACGGACGACCCGATGAAAGCCGCAGAGAACGCGGATGTGGTCATCACGGACACCTGGGCCTCCATGGGCATGGAAGCTGAAAAGGAAGTGCGCATGCAGGCGTTCCAAGGCTATCAGGTGAACGACGAGTTGCTCGCCGCCGCTAAGCCCGGCTGCATGGTGCAGCACTGTCTGCCCGCCTACCGCGAGCAGGAGATCACGACCAAGGTGTTTGAGGAGCATGCGGACGAGATCTTTGAAGAGGCGGAAAACCGTCTGCACGCGCAAAAGGCGGTCATGGTCACGCTTATGGGCAGTCGGGAATAAATAAAAAAGAATGCGCGCCGCTTTTAGCGGCGCGCATTCTTTTTTTATCGGTTTTGCGGCATTTGCCAGGCAAAATGGTTGCAGTGGAGCAGGCGCTCGGCCTTTTCCGAGCAGGGTTCGCCGAGCTCTTCCCGATACAAAGCCTGTACCGCGGGGTTCTCATGTGAGAAACGCAGATCGGCGTGCCGGTCGAGGTCATATAGCACATTTCCGCGCCAGACCGCCTTCTCGCGGTCAGTTCCGTCGATCGGCTGGCCGCCGCCGCCCGCGCAGCCGCCCGGGCAGGCCATGATCTCGACAAATTCGTACTTCACCTCGCCGCGCTTAAGCGCGTGCAGCAGGTGGCGCGCGTTGGCCAGACCGCTTGCGACCGCGCAGCGCAGGGGGATGCCGGCGAGGTCAAAGGTCGCTTCGCGCCAGCCGCCGCGGGTAATATTGCCGCGCACGTCGTGGAACGCGTCGGCCGGCGGATTTTCGCCGGTGGCAAGGAAATAGGCGGAGCGCAGAGCAGCCTCCATCACGCCGCCCGTTGCGCCAAAGATCACGCCGGCACCGGTACCATCGCCCAGCGGCGAATCAAACGGGGATTCGGCGAGCACGGGTACGTCGATATGCTCGGCGCGCACCATGCGCGCAAACTCGCGCGTGGTCAGCACCAGGTCGACATCCGGACCGGCGGCGGTGGACTGCATGCCAGGCAGCTCGCACTCCGCTTTTTTCGCTACGCAGGGCATGATGGAAACGCTGAAGATCTTTTCCGGAGCAAGGCCGAGGCGTTTTGCCAGCCAGGTTTTGCTGACCGCGCCGAACATCTGCTGCGGGGATTTTGCCGTGGACAGGCGTCCGGTCAGCTCGGGGTATTGGGACTTGAGGAACCGCACCCAGCCGGGGCAGCAGGAGGTGAACATCGGCATGTCGGAAAGGTCGCCGTCCCGCAGACGGTGCAGCAGCTCGGTACCCTCCTCCATGATAGTCAGATCAGCGGAGAACGTTGTGTCATAGACATATTCCGCGCCCATTTTGCGCAGGGCGGTAACCAACTGGCCGATGGTCGCCGTGCCGGTGTCCATGCCGAACGCCTCGCCCCAGGCCGCGCGGACAGCGGGCGCGATCTGGACGACTGTGACCTGGTCCGGATCGGCGAGCGCAGAAAATGCCTTGGCGGTGTCGTCCCGTTCGCGCAGCGCGCCGGTTGGGCAGTGGGTGATGCACTGGCCGCACAGCGAGCAGTCCGCTTCTTTGATGAAACGATTGCCGGAAACGTCAATGGTCGTGCGGGCGCCCGAACCGCTGACATCCCAGATGGAAAGCGACTGCACCTTGTCGCAGACCTGTACGCAGCGCATACATTTAATACACTTATTAACATCGCGGAACAGGGGGAATGTGGTGGTCCATTCCAGCTTTTTCCCGCGCGCAAGATCGGCGGGGTAGGGGATGTTCAGAACGCCCAGGTCGGTCGCAACCTTCTGTAGCTGGCAGGTGCCGGAACGCACGCAGGTCGCGCATTTATTGTCGTGCTGTGACAGGATCAGCTCGACGTTGGTGCGGCGCGCCTGGCGGACCCGCGGCGAGTTGGTATGGATGACCATACCATCGCGCACCACGTTGTTACAGGAGGGAACGAGCTTGCCCTCGCCCTCGACCTCGACGCAGCAGACGCGGCAGGCGGAGATCTCGTTCAGGTCTTTGAGATAGCACAGGCTGGGGATTTCGATATCGACGCTGGCTGCGGCGTCCAGGATTGTCGTTCCGGCGGGAACCGAAACCGGAATATCATTGATCGTAAGGTTTACCATTTGGACGTCCGCCCTCCTTTAAAGATGCCATAGCCGAAATGGTCGCAGCGCAGGCAGCGCGAGGTCTCCTGCTGGGCTTCCTCTTCGGTCATGCCGCATTTGACAAGCTCAAAATTATCGATGCATTCCGCGAGCGGACGGTTCTTTAATTCCACGCGGCCACAGGCGGGGGAGTTGGTCAAATGGGCGGGCGGAATGTCCACATCGACCGTGATGACATGGTGGTATCCAAGATGCTGGTCGATATTAGCGGCCGCGACCTTGCCGGCCGCAACCGCGCGGATAACGGTCGCGGGGCCGGTGACCGCGTCGCCGCCCGCAAACACATGGGGCGTGTTGGGTACGAAAGCGTCGGACTCCGCCTGAATCTTGCCGCGGACAACAGGGGTGACCTGCTCGAACGGCTTTGCGTCAATCGCCTGGCCGATGGCAACGATAACAATATCGCAGGGGATGCGGAACAGCGGTTCCCGCGCGTTTTTCGGGCGCGGACGACCATCCGAGCCATACTCGCTGATGATCTGCGGGCGGGTCCAAAGCGCGGTAACATGGCCGTTCTCGTCCGCTTCGATGTGATCGGGCGCCTGCAGGGGAAGAATCTGGCAGCCCTCGCTCTGCGCGTCCTCGATCTCCTCCGCGAGCGCGGTCATATCGGCGACGCGACGGCGGTAAATACAGGTGACGGATTCCGCGCCCAGCCGGATGGCGGTGCGGGTGGCATCCATCGAGACGTTGCCGCCGCCGACCACGCAGACGCGCTTGCCCTTGAAATCAGGTGCGCGGCCCTCACCGATATCGCGCAGAAGCTGGACGGCGGCGTATACGCCCTGGCTGTCCTCTCCCTCGATACCAAGCTTTTTGTCGTTATGCGCGCCGATAGCGATATATACCGCGTCGAACTGCTCCTCAATATCGGAGAATGCAATGTCGCGGCCGATGGAGGTATCCGTATGTACCTCGATGCCGGTGGACAGGATAAAGGAGATGTCCGCGTCCAGCTTCTCCTGCGGCAGGCGGTAGTCGGGGATGCCGTAGCGCAGCATGCCGCCGAGCTGCGGCCGCTGGTCGTATACCACCACCTGATGCCCCATCAGAGAAAGGAAATAGGCGGCGGAAAGCCCGCCGGGGCCGCCGCCGATCACGGCGATGCGCTTGCCGGTGGACGGGGCGCAGGGGGGCGGCGTTTTGCCGGTCGCGTGGTCGCAGGCAAAGCGTTTGATACCGCAAATATTGACCGCGTCGTCCACCATGCGGCGGCGGCAGCGCGCCTCACAGGGATGCTCGCAGACATAGCCGCAGACCGTGGGGAACGGGTTGTCCTTGCGGATCAGGCGCACCGCGTCGTCATACCGGTGCGCGCGAACCAGGGCGATGTAGCCGGGGATATCCACGCCCGCGGGGCAGAGGGCTACGCAGGGGACCGGCTGGTTCAGGCCGAACAGGCAGCGGCCATGCTCCACATGCGAGAGATAGTCCTCGCGGAAGCCCTGCACGCCCTGCAAAACCATGCGCGCGGCTTCGTAACCGATCGCGCAGTCTGCGGTATCTTGGATAACGCGGGCGGTTTTTTCGATCAGGTCAATGGTTTCGACCGTGGCGGTGGAGTCAAGTACGCTTTCGAGAAGCGAGGTGAGCTGGCCGAGTCCGATGCGGCACGGAACGCATTTGCCGCAGGTCTGTGCATGACACAGGCGAAGGAACGAGAGCGCCATATCGACCGGACAAAGGCCCGGGGGGCTTGCGCTCAGACGACGCTCAACATCACGGTACAGGCTTTCGACAACTGTCTGCGCGCGGCCAGGCGTCTCGATGGATAATCTGCTCAATTTACATCCTCCCTCGATGAATATTTTATACACACATACAATTGAATCATAGACCAACTGCAGAGAAAAGTCAACTGCGAAACCGATACCGCGCAAAAAACTGAAAATACCGGACGCATAGCTCAAGGTGGGGAAAGGGGGATTGTCGTAAAATCGAGGATAGGAAAGGGAAGAAACTCGTTTTTGCGCAAAGCGAAAGCTCTTGACAGGGAAGACCGATATTTGGTATACTTTTTATCAGAGTATCTTAGTATAACAGAATTTCACTATCCGGGTGTAGCGCAGTTGGTAGCGCGCTTGCTTTGGGAGCAAGATGCCGGGAGTTCGAGTCTCCCCACTCGGACCAAACAATGATAATCCGAACTACATTATCCAGGTGGGTAATGTGTTCGGATTTATCATTTCTATCGACAATGTAATATGACGAACAAGGGCGGGAGAAACATTCCTGCCCTTGTATTTTGCTTTCTCTATTGTTATCATACTTTTATTGAACAAATCGGAATTTGTGCAAGTGGAGTGGAATATAAAATAATATTAGATACCGAGCGTTTATTTCTAAGAGAAATGAAACAAAATGACTTTCAAGATTTAGCAGAAATTTTACAAAACCCCAGGGTTATGTATGCGTATGAGCATGATTTCTCAGATAATGATGTTCAAGCATGGCTTGACCGACAAATAGAACGATACAAAAAATATGGATTTGGTTTGTGGGCAGTGGTATTAAAAGATACCAATGAAATGATAGGACAAGCGGGGCTTACAATGCAGCCTTATAAAAATACGGAAGTACTTGAAATTGGCTATTTGCTTAAAGAAAAATTTTGGCATTATGGATACGCAAGAGAAGCGGCTATGGGGTGTAAGAAATATGCTTTTGAAAATTTGAATAGGGCTAAAGTATATTCAGTCATAAAATCAGATAATCTTGCTTCTATGAAAATAGCAGAAAGTATTGGTATAATTAAAGAAGATGAATTTATCACACAATATTATAACGGTGAAATGCTTCATTTCCTCTATTCTGTTCATAAATAATTTGATAACTTCCAATTTGTCGACGTGTTGAAGAACGGCGGGAGCATTTGTAACGATGCCCCCGCCTTTTGTTAGTCCTGTTTCACTTTGTCTTGTTCCTGTTGCGCTTTCCACTCGGCAAACTCCCGCTGTCCTTCCTCGCTCTCAAAAAACGCTTGTATCTTCGGAAGCAGGACACGGGCCAATGCGTCCACCTCATGGACGGGTATTCCCGTGCCGTGGTCGTTGATTTTCCGTTTCCTCGCCATAGGAGAGCCGCCCCCAGTCTATAGCCGCTCCTGGTCAAACAGGTAGGCTTGGAACACAGTCCCGTCCCCAGTAATGAAACGGCCCCTTGCGTCCTTGGGTATCTGTTCGGCGGCGCTGGTATTGTTCAGGATAATGCCGGACAATACGCTTTCGGCCCTGCCGCATACCCGGAAATCCATGTTGTTTCTGATCTGGCCGGGGATGATATTCGTGTCCGGGCGCTGGGTGGCAAGTATCAAGTGAATACCAAAGGCCCGCCCCAATCGGGCGAGAGTGGCAAGCCTGCCCTCGATCTGATTGAGCTTGTCTCTGTCCTCCTTGCTCCGGCCTGTCCTGTCCAGCAGTTCCGCCACCTCGTCACAGGCGAATACCAGCCGGGGAAGCCCCTCCCCCGTGGCCTCGTTAAATGCGTCCAGGTCTTTACACCCGGCTTCCTCCAGCCACCCCTTGCGGGCTTCCAGCACCGCCACAAGCTGGCCCAAGACATAAAGCAGGGTATCTTCCCGAAAACACATATGGCATTTCTGCCGCCAGACCTTGGGGAAGTCCACACCGCCCTTGAAATCGGCTATGTAGACCTCCGCCCCCTTGCGGAGCGCCTGCATGAGCAGGAGCTTTAACAGGACGCTCTTGCCGCTCCCCGTGGAGCCGCCCAGCAGGATATGGGGAATATTCGCAAGGTTGACCGACACAGGCCCGGTGAGGCTTTCCCCCAACACTAACACAAAGTTGTCCGGGGACAGGTATTTGTCTTTCCAGGGGAGCAGGGCAGGGAAATCGCTTTCAGCGGGAGCGGAATAGACACGGATGATTTTCCGCCCCTCTGCCCATGTCATTTTAGCTATGGTGATATTCAGGGCCGTTTCAATCCTGGCCCGCTTGTCCTCCCACTCCCCCATGGGTATGCCGCAGGGGTCGAACTCCCAGACCGTCAGCCGGGGGTTGTCTGTGTCCTGCCGCTTTGCTATGAGGGCAGGGGCCTCCCCCGCATGGTTGACAAGGCCCACTTTCTGCAAGCCCTCCTTTGCCGCTTTGCCGCCCCAGGGTGTCCCCAGGAGTACCAGGACGGCCAGGAGGCCGCCCACGGCGTAGAGGGGGAGCAGGAGGTTGATAACGGCCTCCAGGATGGGGGAAAACATACCGTAAGTGTCCAAGCCGAACAGATACGCCCGGAACAGCCAGACCAGCACAGCGCCCACCAGATAGGCCGCCAGCAACGCCCGTTTATGGGGGGGTGTCCCTGACCGCTTCCAGCCCTCTTTTCATGCGTTGGAGCAAGTGGCGGTTTTCCGTCCGCCTGTTGATGGTGTCTTTTTCATTTCTTGTCATAGGGAAATCCCCCCTTTCTTGTGAATGACCGTGGAGCCGTCCGGGAGGTACTCTACCACGACATGAATACGGCGGAGAAACGCCCGCCAGGTTTCCGGCCTGTCCCACTGTTCGCCCCAGTACTGCTTTTCCAGCGGGAGGTTAGAGGTGATATAAACCTTTGTGTAACAGGCCGTCTTGTCATTGTACCGGGCCGGGAGGGACAGAGGGTAAATATCCAGGTAGTTGAGCATATCTTCAATCGGTATCTGACCGCTGAACTCCTAGAACACAAGCACCTCCTGCCCGTGGTAGCCGTCAAAGGAAATGCCCTTTGAGGCCCGGTAGTTTGTCACCCGGTAAATGCTCCGGGGGTCATGGGTTTCGTAAATGCTCCTTGTCTTGCCCGCACCGCTGGCCCCGTAGAGATAGGACACCTCCAAGGGCCTGTTTTCCACGGCGTACTTTTCCGCCGTCAATACCTGCCGGAGCAGGTCAATGTCACGGACACGAAAGGCCATAGCCGGATTATCGTCTATGATTTCCGTGGTGGTTATGCCGTCCCGGATATTCTGGACAAGGCGGAACATCTCCGGGTGTTTCTCCGCCTGTTCCGGGGGTATCTCGCCCCATTCCTCGAAAGTCCCAGGCACCGAAGTTTCCGCCTTGTCCGTGTCCGCCCATCGGCCATCTTTCCGAATGTACGCCCGGTTGTCCTGTACTGTTCCGTATGCCTTTTCGATATGGGCCGTTGGAAAGCGGTTTTTGACGGTGGAGAGGCGCACAGGCGATGGCGCATAGAAAAACAAGTGCGTGTGATATGTCCCCGTTGACGCTATTTCATCACCCATGCAGTAATAGGCGGGAGAAAACAGCAACAGCAGTTTGGTGATAGCGGCGTGATCTAATCCGGCCTCCAATGGATTGTTGATTACTAGCGCCCATTTACGGGATTGGCTATTGTTGCCCATGTAAATCCTCCATTGTATTGCTACATGCTACAAGGTTCCCATAAGGGGTAATACTAGCCCCTTATGGGAACGGCGGCGCTGGTATTGCCGCCGGGGGATATTTTTCTTGGGGAAAAATCTCTTTCCCCGGCTGGCCTCACCAGCGCCGCCGGAGCATCAGGTTTTAGGATTTACCAAATGAATACCCGTGGCCTTTGCTCCCACCTGGGGCTGACCCTGGCTCCAATAGATAAATACCTCCAGGTTGTCAAAACGAACTTCGGCATAGCCGTCCGGGGCATCCATGAGCTTATCCCCGTCAATGCGTACATTGATTTTCTCCAGGCCCCTTTCCGGCAAGGCCACTGTGTAGCGGTAGCCGAGAATATGCTCTGTACGACGCCCCTCCCTATATTAGTAGGCCGGAGATACATCCACCAGCCACAACTTGTTTCCCAGGCTCTGGGACTTGATTTCCAAATCACTAAACTTAAACATAAAATACTCCTTTTCATGCGAGGGGGGCGGCTGGCCTGACCTCCGCCCTGGTTGATAAATCCACAAGACCTCGTGTGCTATTATCATACCAAGCCCCAGAGTACAAGTGAAGCGCAGATCTGCCACCTCACGGTGCAGATCTGCGCTCCTAATCGTTTTATTTCGTTTTGCAGAGTTCTTTTGCGACGGATAAGCGCCTCCGCCTCCTCAAGCAACTGTTCCGGGGAACGGTTTGCAGGGGGAGGCACCAGCGCATCAAGAGAAACGCCGAGGGCTTCGGCTATATGATACACCATGACTAGCCTTATACCCTCGTATGTTCCACTTTCATACCGCTTGATTGTGTCTGACGATGTACCAGCCCTTTCCGCAAGTTCTTCTTGCGTCAAGCCCTGGCCTAGACGAATACGCCTTATATTCCACCCGACCACTCCGGGAATGTCCCCAGGCGGGGGCGGAACAGTGTTTTCTTGTTTGGGTGCTGTCAAACGGGAGCGGTCAGCCCCGTTTTTCAGCAATTACAAATTACCTGTTAGTTGTTAATGGTTTCCGCCGCCGGAGGTGATGTATGCTGTGACTGGTATATGCGGAAACACGGAAAAAGTGCTTTCTGCATACGCACCACCTCCTTTGTGGAATGTCGAGATAGTATGTGCTTACGATACTACCCCCGACGACAGGCCCTACAAACGCATAAAACGATACTGAATACAAGTGAACTGTATTCACCTGTGCGGGAGGGCGCATGGTGTGACCCTCCCTGTTCCTATGCTTCTGTGCCGTTTAGAACGGCTGTCGCTGTTGTTCGCCGCACAAGGCGGCTTTCGCTTGGATGGTCTTTCTGGTTTACTGTTATTCATTCTAAACAATATGCCTTTCGGCTGGTTCGATAATAGAATACCACAGACACGCACTAAGGGCAACTATATATTGATGAATAAACTGTAAATAAATCTATATTTTGTAGTCTTTGCTTCGCCTGCCAGTAGCCCCGGCTGTGCCCCCTGTCAATGGTCAAGATAAACGGCCCATGTGCCGCCATTGACAGGGGGCGCAGCCGGGGCTTGTCGGTAATCAAGGGGTGTCAGCCGCAGGCTGGCTGACACCCGCAAAAATATTTTGAAAGTGTTATTTACAATTATCTCTGTTTGTGATATTTTAGATTTAATAGGAGGGATTTTTATGGAGCAGATTGGAAAACGTCTCCGGGCCTTGCGTGAGGGTGTCCGGCTGACACAGGTAAACATGGCGGAGATTTTAGGCGTACAGCAATCCAGGATAAACCGCTTTGAAACAGGCCGCTCCACGCCGCCCCCGGAGGTCTTTATCAAGTACGCCGACTATTTCAATGTGTCGATGGATTATCTCTATTGCCGCACAGACGAGCCACGGGGCAAACTGTACGACTACAAGCCCCAGGCCCTAAAGGACAAGACGGAGCAAAACCGGGAAATGAGGGCGTTTATTGAAATGTGCTTTGACCCGAAAGCGCCCGTCAACAAGCGTCTGAAAGAGGCGTTGTTCCGTATCATGGAGGAGGGAGAGCAGAAATGAAAGCCGTGATTTATGCCCGGTATTCCAGCGACAACCAGCGGGAGGAAAGCATAGAGGGCCAGCTTCGGGAGTGTACGGCCTACTGTAAGAAGAACGATATTACCATTTTACGGACATACATTGACAGGGCCATGTCTGCCAAGACTGACCACCGCCCGGACTTCCAGCGGATGATTAAAGACAGCGCCAAGGGCCTCTTTGATGTTATCATTGTTTGGAAACTTGACCGTTTCGCCCGCAACCGCTACGACAGCGCCCACTATAAAGCCCAGCTTCGGAAGTATGGCGTTAAGGTGTTATCCGCCACGGAGAACATTTCCGAGGGGCCGGAGGGCACTATCCTGGAAAGTATGCTGGAAGGTATGGCGGAATACTACTCCGCCGAGCTGTCCGAGAAAGTCATCAGGGGCCATACCGAAAACGCCTTGAAATGCAAGTACAACGGCGGCACGCCCACTTTTGGCTTTATCATCGACAAGGAGAAATGCTATCAGATCGACCCGCACACCGCCCCCGTGGTGCTGGAGAGCTTCACCCGGTATGCCGATGGAGCCACCATGAAAGAGGTCATGCAGTATCTTGTGGAAAGCGGGTTTACCACAGTGCGGGGCCGGAAAATCGACCTGAATTTTATTGCCCGTCTGCTGAAAAACCGGAAGTATATCGGGGAATACAGTTACCGCCATATTGTCACCCCCGGCGGTATTCCCGCTATCGTCCCGCAAGACCTTTTCGACAGGGTACAGCAGAGGCTTGAGGCAAACAGGAAAGCCCCGGCCCGTCATAAGGCCGAGGACGATTATCTTTTGACTACGAAACTCTTTTGCGGCACCTGCGGGGCTATGATGGTAGGCGAGAGCGACACCAGCGCCAGCAAGGGCCGGAAGTACCATTATTACCGCTGTGTGAATACCAAGAAGCACAAGACTTGCGCCGCCAGACACAAGAGCGTCCGCAAGATACCCCTGGAAAATGCCGTGGTAAATGCAGTTATGGCGAAAGTGATGAATGATAATTTTGTGGAGTATATAGCCGATAGGGTGTTGGAGATACAGGGCATGGAAAGCAGTGAACTTCCCTCCTTGCGCCAGCAGTTGGCGGAAACAGAGCGAGGCATAGAAAATATGCTGAACGCCATCCAGATGGGGATTATCAACCAATCCACGAAACAGCGCCTTGACGAGTTAGAGGAACGGAAAAAGGAAATCGAGTTGCATATCATCCAGGAGGAAATCAAAAAGCCTATGCTCTCCCGTGAAGATGTGACATTCTGGATTTGCCGTTTCCGAAAACTTGATGTGAGCAAGCTGGAAGAACGGCGGCGGTTGATTGACAGTTTTGTAAACTCCGTTACCATCTTTGACAATTACATTTTGATAACTTTCAACTACAAAGACGGCGAAACAAGGCTTGATTTTAAGGATATTGAAAGTTCGGATTTACAATCGGTCGTGGCCAAAAACCGTCTCAAAATCGATGTTTTGAGACGGTTTTTGGAACTTTTTGGACAACAATGTATCTGGTGTTTTATACAAACAGGATATCAAACGTGGTCAAATTAGTTTTGAGGATTCGTTCCGAAAAGAGGCAAAGGCAAACTGTACAATTTTTGAAATATGGGGTCATGACCATCCAATTTCGACTACCGCACACGTCTACGGCCCTATCTTTGAATCTTTCATCGCAAAATCTGATAGGACCATCGCGCGTCCCAGCCTCGTTCCTCCCGACCGAGCCTTGTATAATGGCAGTTGAAAGCAGTGAAATAAACGAGCAAGGAGCAGTGTCATACGGATCCTCATTCTGGGCAACAACTTTACCTTCACCAACAATATGCCGAAAATGCTGGCTGAACTGACCGGGGCGGAGGTGGTCCCCCACATCCGGGGCGGGCGCGGCTGTCGGAACAGCTGAGTCTCAACACCAAGCTGGGCAAACAGCCCCAGGTGGCGCTCCAAAAGGAGAAGTGGAACTATGTGATGCTCCAGGAGATGAGCCACGACCCCATCACCTCCCCCAAGAGTTTCTGCTCCAGTGTGGAGCAGCTTTGTCGGCAAAACGGGGCGGTGTCCATTCTGTTTGCCACCTGGGCCTACCAGAGGGGCGGAGCCAAGCTGGTGGCCAAGGGCTGGGCCTACGACGAGATGGCCCGAAAGCTGTCACAGGGCGGCGGGGGAAAATAACGCTCTGATTGCCGACGTAGGTTGGCGGTTTTATGAGTTGTCTGATACCTGGGACCTCTACGCCATCGTCATTCAGGCACACAAGGAGAACCAATTATGGCTCGAGAAATCTGCAAAGACGCAGCATTTCTGCCCCAGAAGGCGGTACCCGCCACGTCGGAGGACCTGCGGATGGCGGCTGAACTGCTTGAAACCCTGGAGCACCACAAAGACGGCTGCGTGGGTATGGCGGCCAACATGATCGGCGTGAACAAGCGGATTATCACCTTTGACAACGAGGGGACCTATACGGTCATGTTCAATCCGGAAATCATCAAAAAGTCAGGGCCTTATCAGGCAGAGGAGGGCCGCATTTCCCTCACCGGCACCCACTCAGCCCAGCGGTGGAGTGCCATCAAGGTGCGCTGGCAAAACGAGAAGTTTCAAGAGCGGCTGAAAACCTTCACCGGCTGGACAGCCCAGATCATCCAGCATGAGATCGACCACTGCGAGGGCATCATCATTTAAGTAAGGGGGCGCAGCCTGTGAACATTGCCATTCTCTCTGACACCCACGGCCTGTTGCGGCTGGAAGTGATGGGATGCCTGAAGACCGCCGACGCCATCCTCCACGCTGGGGACATCAACCGGCAGGAAATCGTGGACCAGCTTCGGCAGTACGCACCGTTGTACGCCGTCCGAGGCAACAACGACAAGGGGGGCGGAAGACCTACCCCACACCCTCACTGTCACCCTTGGCGGGGTGTCTTTTTACATGGTGCATAACAAAAAAAGAGGTCACGGCAGAGCTCCCCAGTATCGACGCGGTGGTGTTCGGCCACTCTCATAAGTATTTCCAGGAGGAGAAGGACAGCCGCCTCTGGCTGTACCCCCCGGCTCCTGTGGTCTCCGGCGGTTCCATCAGGAGATCACCATGATGATGGCGGAGGCGGAGAACGGGATCTTTCAGGTGGAGAAGATCACCACTCCCCACGAGGCGACATGATGGTGCTGGGGCTGACCTTTCCCCTCCAGCGGTTTTTGAAGCGGAGACCGCCCTCCCTATGGCGCCGAGCTGGACAGGAGGTCCTGCTGGGACCTCCTATCATCACTCTGCGAGGAAACCGTGTCTCCTAGCCGTCCACTGCCACAGCCGGTACACTTCGTCCACTATGATGTGACGCCCCTCCCCAGCCTGTTCCGGAGGGTGTTCTGGACGCCTCACCGTCGCCGGAGTTTCTCAGGAGCTGGTGGCGGACTATTTGGATCGGGCAGGGACGGTCGAGGTGATCCGAACCCATGGGCGCAGGGAGGTGGCTTTTCTCAACCGGGTCTGGGAGGATATGCTGGCATTGGATCTGTGTATGGACACGGAGCGGCAGGCCCAGCCCCCTGCTGGACCACGCCGCCAACACCCGCCCAAGCCGGTGCGTGGGCTTTGATGGCCTAGGGGCCAGGCACCGAACTGTTGGAGGGGAAGTGAGCGCAATGGAACAATCAACGGAAAAACCCTGCCACAAGAAGTGGAAAATCGCTGCTGGCATTTTTCTGTCGGTGCTGGTCCTGGCGGCGGGTGGCTTTTTCTGGTATGTGTCCGATTACTACAGGGCAGGGGACGTGGCCCTGGAGGTACTGGCCAGCGGAGATCATCTGGAGGTTTGGGACGACCTGACCAGCCTCTTCCCGTCCTCCTTCACGGATACCGCAATCATCTTCTACCCCAGTGCCAAGGTGGAGATGCCCTTCTACATGGCCATCTTCGATGTAAACGCGGCGGCGGAGGTGATGGAAGCGTTCCCTGATATCTCCCACTGGCACATCGCCGGACACTCCATGGCCTCTCAATTCGTTTCGGAGCCCCCAGACGAAGTGGACGGTCTGATCTTACTGGGGGACTACCTCTACGGCGACTATCCGCCTGCCAATACCCTCACCGTCTACGGCACTCTGAACCAGAACGTGGAGGGCCAGATCGACTACACGGAAAATGTGGGCTTCCGGGGGAGAAGGGGCAGCCCACCGCTTTCTTCCCTGGAGCCAGTGTCCATTCCCATGGACGCTCCTCTGGACCTGAAAGCAGGGGAATGTTCCTGCACGGAAACCCACATGAGCGGCCATGTTCGCGTGACTGCGGAGGAGGCCGCCGACCATCTGGAGTGGATGGGCGACGCCGGAGAGAGGGAGTGGGACTTGGACATCCGCAAGCTGGAGGCCTACCACATGGGCTACGGGGCCTCCAAATTTTTCCGCACCCTCAACGCTTTTGAGCTGTTTTGGCACGCCGAGGGGATGAAGACCGCTTTCTCCGGCTGGGTACACCTCAACGGGGAGGAGTACATCGTCCGACCGGAGGATTGCTTCGACGATGCCGACAAGAACTGGGGCGGGGACTTCACCTTCCCCTGGGTGTGGCTGTCCTCTAACGATCTGGTGAGCAATGTTACCGGCAAGCGGCTCGCCAACAGCGTGTTCGAGGTGGGCGGCGGCAATCCCAAGGCCTTCGGCATCGCCCTAGGCCAGAAGCTGCTGGGCCAGTTCTACTACGAGGGCCAGGACTATGAATTCAATTTTAGCAAATTCTGGACTGGCAGCCGCACCTTCTTTGACTGCCGGGAGACGGATGCGGAAATCCATTGGAAGGTAGTCCAGACTACCTTCAGGGCCAAGATGGAGGTGGAGATCTCCTGCCCCAAGGCGGAAAAACTCCTCATCAACTACGAGTAGACGGCTATAAACGCCACACCCGACTGTGGAACTGCGGCAACGGTTCCGGCACTGTGCGGCTGTATGAGAGGAAGAGGGGGTGATGGACGACGTCCACACGGAGCATGTGGGCTGTGAGTACGGGGAATATCCCAAAGTTTTCCTGACAGCCTGTTTTTTGAAGCAGATGTGACGGATCGATACAGCAGACTTCACCTACTGTGATTTTATCACCGAGAAGATCATAAATTTGCGGTATGATAGAAAAACAACAGTAAGGAGGTATTCCATGGTTGCTGGAAAGAAGCGGCGCAGAGCCGTTGTGGATCAATCGTCCTGCGTGGCCTGCGGCTGCTGTATAAAGGTTTGTCCCCTGCAGGCGATTGAGATTGTCAGGGGTGTCATGGCTCAGGTCAACGGGGACAAATGCGTGGGCTGCGGTAAGTGTGCCAAGGAATGCCCCGCCAGCGTGATCGAGATCCGGGAGGTGGAGGCATGAAAATGCACTGGTATGATTATCTCTGGATCGCCTCCATCACCTATCTTGTGCTGGGCTTTTTCAACATCCTGTTTGCTTGGCTGGGATTGCTGTGCTTCTTCATTCCCCTCGTGATCTCTGTGGTTAGTGGGACAAAGGGCTATTGTAACCGCTATTGCGGCCGAGGTCAGCTGTTTGGGCTGTTGGGCGGACGCTTTGGCCTGTCACGGAAGAAGGACATCCCCAAATGGATGAAGAGCAAGGCCTTCCGATACGGCTTTCTGATTTTTTTCTTCGCAATGTTCTTCCTAATGCTGTGGAACACCTATCTGGTATTTGCCGGAGCGCAGGACCTGAGGCAGGTGGTCACGCTGTTGTGGACCTTTAAGCTCCCCTGGCACTGGGCTTACCACGGTACTCTCTTTCACCCCGGCGTGGCGCAGTTTGCTTTCGGTTTTTACAGCGTTATGCTGACCTCTACCGTCCTGGGCCTCATCACCATGGTGCTGTTCAAGCCCCGCAGCTGGTGTGTCTACTGTCCCATGGGCACCATGACACAGCTGATCTGTAAGGTAAAAGAGAGATCCGTTTTGCCTTGATACAATATGCAAAAGGGCCTGTTTGCTTTACGCCGTCTGCCCTGGCATCCCCCAGATCATTTCATACCATTTTGCCGCCGTATGCGTCGGGGTGGAACTTCATTTACATCCAGATCTTCTTCTGGATTTTGGTGAGCTTATCCGGCGGGGGGATGCCCGGCATCCGATCCCGCCGGGCCTGCCGCGCCGCGTTCATCTGCTGAATCAGCACTTTCAGCTTCGCCTCACACTCCTCCCGTGGGTGGGCGTAGACGCATTTGGATTGCTTGGTGCCGTCCGGCCAGGTGGGGGGGAGTAGCGGCCTTCGAACAGGTGGTCGTTGATCTGGGTGATGTGCCCGGTGCCGGGCGTCCAGGTCTTGCTCAGCACCGGCTGGAAGTCTTTGGCTGCGCTCTGTTCCGACTGAGCGGATTCCTCCCGTACTTCGTTGCCCAGCCCCCGGCCGATCTTGGTCGCCGTCTCGCTCTGCATATCCCCGGTGACATGGGTATAGATGTTCAGGGTAGTGGCCGCCGATACATGGCCCAGCATGGCGGAGAGGGGCTTCACATCCATGCCGCTCTCTAAGGGCAAGGTGGAAAAGGTGTGACTAAGCTCGTGGAAGCGGAAAATGACATATGGTATGATATTGTCAGAGGCTACGGTTTGCGCCGTAGTCTTTTTCGTCGAAAGGGGCATTTTTATGGCACGAAAAAGCAGAAAATATCAACACGCAGAAATTGTTAAAACTTCTATCACCAAAGCAGTAGGCTATGTTCGACTTTCAGTTGCAAATCAAGAAGAATCCAGTTCTATCCAAAATCAGAAATTCATTATCGAACGCTGGGGCGATCAGCATCAGATTCCTATATCGCATTACTATATTGATAACGGTTTCAGCGGCAAACAGTTTGATCGCCCTGCGTTTCAAAAAATGATTGAAAACATCCTTGCGGGCAAAATCAACTGCGTTATTGTAAAGGATCTCCATCGCCTAGGAAAGGACTACATTACTACTGGTTACTATATCGAAGTCATTTTCCCAGCTAACGGAGTCCGATTTGTCTCTGTAAACGATCAATTTGATACGGTTGACGGTATTAACAATCAAAAACGTCCTTACAGTTCCAGAATACGCGTACCAATAATAAATGCATTTAATGAGCAAACATCTATTGAAATAAAAAAGAAAGTGGAGGCGACATTAGACATGAAAGCACAACTCGGTACCATTTATTGTGCCAAGAGCCCCATTCGATTATCAAAAATCAGAATCTAACCACGATAAACTCATTCCTGATCCTAAAGCAGCTATTGTTGTCCGGAAAATCTTTGAGTTAGCATCGAATAGCACTGGTGTGACCGCCATAGTCCGATATCTGAACGAGAAAAATATTCCCACACCAATCCAATATGCGAGATCAAAGGAATTAGCTGGAAACTATGAGGATGGCAACGGAGATTGGAATAGCAGGTCAGTCAAGTATATCCTGACCAACCGAACCTATACCGGCATGCTCATACAAGGAAAAGAAAAGAGCGCTGTTGCCGCAACACATGAGCCTTTGGTAGACACGGATACCTTTGACGCCATTCAAAGGTCATTTCAAGCAAAAGCGTTTAATCTCGCCACAAAAAGCCAATCGACGGAAAATGTTTTAAAAGGGAAGGTTATTTGCGGGTGCTGTGGTGGGAAAATGCAGCGTAAGCGCGGAACCAATCATGCAGATTGGTACTTTTTTACCGGTATTACTAAAAACCTTTTAGGCGTTGGCAAGTGCACCGGTATGTATGTGCGGGAGGAAGATGTCTTTCATGCTATCTATCATCAACTAAAGCTATATGTAAACGAACATTTTATTTCCGATTCATAGTATAAGCAGGTAATAAAGAGGATTGACAAAGATATTGCCCAATCTGATCAGCAATATCAAGAGGCTTTTAGGAATGCCATTCGTCATTATGAGAGGTTTGTTGACGGAGAAATCAGCAAAGAGGAATTTCGAGCAGCTCAAGATGCAGCGAATGAAAAAAAGCAATTAGAGATGATACGATTACAAGCAAGACGGATTACGAAAGACTGTATCAATTGTTTCGCAAATTATTGAAAGCAAGTCACAAAGAAATTGCTCTCAGCGAAATTATGGACTGTATTGATGAGATTATCATATGTCCAAACAAAAGCATTACTCTCAAATGGGCGATTGAATTCTAAATGGGCAATTATTAGGTAGCGCTGTTCTTTCCTCTAATAAATTTCCATGTTTACGTATTGGTATAAAAATATGTGCTTTAACGGTTTACAGACGTTGAAAAGATGTCACGAATTATGTATAATATTCGTGACATCTTGCAGGAGGTGGTTCTTTGGATAGTGGATATATGAAACAGAAACGTGCACGAATTCTGTCTGCAGAAGACGGAACCATCTTTGCTATTTCCGACTTCGCAGATATTGCTGATTCGGCAACTGTACGACAAAGTTTGAACCGCCTTGTACAGGCAGGAATATTACGGCGCGTTCTTAGAGGAATTTTTGAAAAGCCGAAATATAGTAGTGTTCTCAATGAGTTTGTAGAAGTAAATCCAGATGCAGTAGCAAAGACTTTGGCTCGTACTTTTCACTGGACAATCGCATCATATGGAAACGCCGCTCGATACCTGTCAGGCTTATCAAACCAAAGACCTGCAATTTGGTCCTATATCAGTACAGGGCCATATAGAATATATAAATGGAATTCAATTAGGATTGAGTTTAAACATAGAACAAATAAGGAATTCATCCGTTAATGTCTTAGCTGAGAAGAATAGAATTTTAGATTGCGTATAGAAAATAAACGGAGGATGTCTATGAATGATGGACAACTGCTAACTGTAGATATGTTAAGACTTGTATCCAGTACAAATCCGGATGTATTGAACGTCTATTGTTAATCAAACATATATGTGCAACACCAGATGAGGAGCAGTGTTGGAGCAAAGCGATAAAATGCAACAATGGAGAAACGATGTGGAGCATGATAGTGCAAGAGGCGAGTAAGGCTGATGGAAATATTTTTCTGCAATAAATATGCTATTGGCCAAATAAAACCCCATCTGTTATTCACCGCAAACCTGGCTGAACGCTTATGTACTGTTGCAGTGGACGAGTACCCACTGAAAGATATTGTACATTTGCTTTCTAATATATCAACAGATAACGATACCTTATCCGCTATTTTTGAGCATAATCTGGCAAGGGAAGTACGGACCGGTTCGCCCAACGCTGGCGATTTTTATACACCTAAACAAGTTGTTCAGTTGATGGCAGAGCTACTGGGAATTGGACATGGCGGGAAAGTATACGATCCTTGTTGCGGGAGCGGTGCAATGCTGTGTGGCATAGCCCTTTCTCATCCCAGCAAAAAACTATTGTTGTATGGGCAAACACTCGATCAGGAATCCTTTTCCATCTGCCAAATGAACCTTATGTTGCACGGTCTTTCTGCGGATTTGGGAAAATGTCCTGCCAATACACTCATAGAGGATATGCACGCAGATCAATATTTATAATAGACATTCTTACAAATCCGCCGTTTAATTCTTCCGATTGGTGCGGAAATGACACTGCGAACAGGAATGTACATTGGCAATATGGGTATCCACCACGAAAAAAACGCTAATTTTGCGTGGCTCCAATACATCATCAGTCACTTGTCCCCCAATGGACGTGCAGTTACACTTTTACCGAATGGAACGTTAACAACTCAGAATCTTGCAGAAAGCGAGATTCGTAAGCAAATTCTTCTTGATGGATGGATTGAAGCAATTCTTGCGCTTCCGACGGGCTTTTTTATGGAACGAAGATTCCCTGCTGCGCGTGGGTTATAAACAAATCTTCCGCACACGATACGGTACTTTTTGTTGACGCAAGACAGCTAGACATTCTTGGACAGCAGGATGGCAAAAAAATTTCTGCGCTTCTGTGTCAATATCGGAATGATAAGCAACTTGAAACAACACAATGGTATGCCGTAGCATCTATAGCGGAGATTGCTCAAAAACGCTATGTTCTGAGCCCTAATCTGTACACACTTCCGAAAGAACTCTTGTTACCTTCGTTTGAGCAGATATCTGAAGATTTCAACACGTCGGTAGATATATTGTGCAACCGAATTCCGACATCTCAGCTCTGTGAAAGTATTAAAAAATGAAAGACAAAAAGCGTTCCTAAAGATTGGAACGAAGTGTATTTATCCGAGCTATATAACATTTTTGGAGGTGTATGCGCAAAGAAAGAAGCCTTTGGGCGGGGTACGCCTATGGTAGACGTAAAACCGTGATTCACCACATATTCCTACCGGAAAATCTTCCTGCCTGCGTTGAGTTGACGGATGGTGATGCTCCCAAATATTATATCAAACGCGGTGATGTGCTGCTGAATCGAACAAGCGAGACTATAGATGAGTTGGCATGCTGTAGTGTAGCGTTGAAAGACCAGGCTGCGGTGTATGGAGCATACCTGAAACGCTTGCGGCCAATAAAAGACGACTGGGTCGATCCTCGATATATAGCGACATACTTTCGCAGTAAGATATATCAGCAAGAAATTGAACGGTGTTCTTTTGTTTATACAACTCGTGCGAATATCAACATTCATCAGCTTTCGATGATACGTTTATATTATCGAAGCATGACGTGGCAACATGCAATCGGGGAAACGCTGTCTTCTGTAATTCGTTTTAATCAAGAACACCAGGATATGGAATTAGGCGAATTAATAAATCATTTTATCTGGGCTTTTATTGATAAGTTTATTACATATCCCATTTTACTTTTTCAGAAAGGGCGTGACGAATGATGACGCAATCGGAACAAATGAAATTGGTTCTACTCTATGCCATGAATGAAATAGGTGGCGGCGGAAAGCGTCATCTGGTATTACAGCATATTAACGACAATAGCTATTGGCATAAAAATGATACAAATGATGTACTGGGTACAACACGTCCATCTGAGTCAAAATGGCGGAATAATTTTTCATACGAGCGGCAACATTTAGTCGCTGATGGATATATGAAGGCTGGTGGAGATGGGAATTGGATCATTACAGAGAGAGGAAAGGAGTACCTGAGCAAACTAATAGAGCAAGCCCAAAATATACCGCCGGAGGAGAACCGTTTGTTTACACTGGCATTCTATCAAAAGCTCTTTTCTGCTCCTCTGTCCATAGATGGTATAGCTCTTGATGAAAAGGATGAAGAAGCACAATATATTGCGCGGATAGCTGTGGAAGATATGGACTCTGTATCTGTCCCAGATGCTTTTTCAAACGAACCCGAGAGAAAACGTACTTCGCGTATTTCAGGAAGCCGCATTATCTATCCGCGTGATTCAGCTGTAGCTAAACGGGCACTTAGCAGGGCAAACCATTTGTGTGAAGCAAATCCATCCCATGTATCATTTCTACGCAGAAATGGGCATGTGTTGTATATGGAGCCGCACCACTTGATCCCAATATCTTTTACCGACTATTTTGGAGTGAATTTAGACCGAGAGCAAAACATTTTTTCGCTATGCAGCAACTGTCATAATCAAATTCATTATGGAAAAAAGGAGGATGTTAGAAAGTTAATCGCAAAATTGTTTTTTTCAAGAGCGCAAGAGATATGTTCAATACTGGGCAGAGAGATCAGTATTGAAGACATTTACCGAATTTATGGTGTTTTGTAATGGTTAATTGAGTTGATATCACAAATAGCATATAGAGCGGCCCCTCATGGAGATAGTCGACGAAATAAATACAATACAGGTGGATTCTGGTCAAAAGGTTATGGTATATTGAAAGAAATCTAGTTATGTTCTAGCTGTATATGGAAATTTCCTGAAAATACGAGAACAGGATGCTATCAAAGGCGTCTAGTGAAGGGCTTCAATTTTCCTATGTTGTAATCATTGTCCCTACCACTGAACTATTCTATCTTGAATACACCACCCTATCAGAGTCATCTAGATGCACAAAATGAAGCCGTTGAGATCTGTGTAAAATACTAAGTTGCTTTCGACAATCCAGAAGTTGAAAAACAGGAATCCCATGCCATCACATTTGACGGTTTGGGATTTCTGCTTTTGCAGAATATATTTTTTGTAGTAAGCTTGACATATGGTTGGCGTAAATCGTGAAATCTGATTCTTTTGCACCCTGCCCGCTCCGGAATGATCTGGAGTCGCCGGCGCACCGCCCCCCAGTGTCATGGGCACGTCCTCTTTGACAGGGGAGGGGAACATCCACCGGGAGTCCACCGTTTCTCGGTAGTGCCGCAGTATCCCCACCACGCAGGGCGGCAGGACCCAGTCTACGGATGGAGGCGCGGGTCTTCGGGACGCTCCCATGGAGCTGTCCCTTCACCCCGTAAATCTGCTTGTTTACGGTCAGGGTTCTGGTTTTGAAGTCCAGGTCGTCCCACTGGAGGGCCAGCAGTTCGCCCCTCCGCCAGGCCGGTACACAGATCCAGGAGAAACAGCTCGTAATAGCCCTCCGCCTGAGCCTGGATGAAGAAGCGCCGGAGTTCCTCCTGCACCGCTTTCTCCAGCGCGGACCGGCAGACGGCGTGGAGGCCGCGCGCCATGGAGTCGGAGAGCACCTTGCCGAACTGTTCCGTGCGGATGAGCCGCCCAGCCGTTTTCATCCAGGTATAGAACTGCTGGAGGTCCTTCTGGGGCAGCTGGTTCAGAGGGATCTTCCCCAGCTCAGGGAGGATGTGCTGATAGATCTTCGTTTTGTAGTTCACCTGGGTGGTGGGGCGGATCTGGGGCTTGACGTAGTTCTGATACCAGAAGTCCAGCCACTCCCCGAAGGGCGTCTCCGGCCGGACCTTTTCTGTCCTGGGGGCGGTCGCCGTCTCCCAGAGCTGCCTCAGTTTCTCCCGGCACTCCCGTTTGGTCTTAGCCAAGACATTCTTCGTTTTGGGCAGGCCTTTCTCGACGTAACCGACGACCACCCGGCCCTCCCAGCGGCCGTCCTTGCGCTGGTGGACGGAACTCTCGCCCTTTTTTCGCCGTTTAGCCATGGCGTGCACCTCCTTCCGGCCTGTTTTTCTGCCGCGGTTTCAGGCCTTTCCTCAGGAGATTTTCCAGGAAGCCGCCTATGATGTGGCTGGCCTCCTGCTGCATGTCCGACGTCACATGGGTGTAGGTGTCCAGGGTGAAACTGGCGTTGGTGTGGCCCAGGATGCCGGACAGGGTCTTGGCGTCCACGCTGCTGGTGAGGGCGTGGGTGGCAAAAGTGTGCCGCAAATCGTGGAATCGAATCGCAGGCAGTCCCGCCGCTTTTAAGATCCGCTTCATCCAGTAGTAGGCGGCGCTTGGGCGCACTGGCTTCTCCGGAGCCAGAGGTTTTGGGAAGCTCCACTGGCTGATGGCATGTTTCTTCCGTTCCCGTAGCCGCTGGACGTGCTGGGCGGCAGGTGGATGGTCCGCCGCCCCTGGCTGGTCTTTGTTTCGCCGATCTCCAACTCCCCAGCCTTGGGGACGTTCACCGACCGAAGGACCTTCAGTGTCCGGCCTTCTCGTCGAAGTCCTGCCAGATCTCGTTGCGGTCCACCGTCGCCAGGAAGGTGTCCACCTGCTCCTTTGTGAGGATCTGCTTGGGTTTATAGCTGGCCTTGGGCACCGCGGCCCCGGGCGATCACATGGGCTGCCTCCGCGTCCTTCAGGCACCGGTGGAGCCATGGCGTGGATGCGGAGTACCATGGTGTCTGACAGCTCGTGCCCGTATTCCGAGTACTCGAGGACACGGCCCTCGTGTTTCAGCTTTCGATACAATTTCAGAATGTCCATGCGGGCTACCCAAGACACGATCTTATCCCCCAGATAGGGCTTGATATGGCACCGGATGAACTGATCGTAGCTGCGTAAGGTGTTGGGCCGCAGAGTGGCCGCACCGTAGTCCTCCATCCACCGGTTCAGCCACTCTCCCAAGGTCATGCGGACTCAGTGAGATAGGCCACCGCTTTTGGTACGTCCTTCGGAACATCTTTTCCTTCCAGATACAGTTTTCCCAGACGGTAGGCGGCGCAGGCGTTGTCCTGAGCCGCCGTTTTTTCATACCAGGATACCGCTTCCTCCGTTCTCTTTTGGCTTTGCAGAAGCTTCCCCAATGCGTACTGGGCGAAGTTATATCCCGCGTCAGCCGCCCGCCGGAACCACAGCTCCGCCTGCTGGTCATCGGGGAGGATGCCTCGCCCGTCCCGCCAGCACCTACACCTGCTCTGCCTCGTCCCGAGACTGATTCCACTGTTCATAGTACTCTGCCACCATAGGGACCTTGGCCAGCTCATCCACGATGGCATTCACCTGGGCCTTTATTGGCTTTTTCAGGTAGCCATAGACCTTTTTGACCTTGTGGTCCGCCAGCATCCCAGCCAGCGTATCCATCCGCTCTGCGATGGCAGGGTTGTGATACAGGCCTGTCTCCATCCTCCAGATGAGCCGTCCCATGGCCTCCATTGCCGCGTCCCGCACTTGGCTGTAGAACAGATCTTTCTGCTGATGCAGAGAGGAAGCTCGTCACGGAAGATCTCATTGGACAGCTGGGAGCGCATCTTCTCGATACCTTTTTCCGTTAGAAAACCCTGCTGGGGATCCGCCGACCAGACCATCATGTGGATGTGAGGGTGGTGCTTCTTGTCGTGGAAGGCGGCATACCATCGGAAGTTGCTGGGCAAGATTTTCATTGCTTGGGCCAGTTCCGTCTGATGGGCTAGCAATAACCGGCGCCAGCTCTCGCTGTTCTCATAGCACAGCCGGTGGGCGTCCTCCCGTTTCAGGGAGTTGACGAAGGTCCACACCAGCCCGGTATGCCTGTTGATCTCCTCCATGGTTTTTCCAGATCGGCAGGACCGTCAGCGGAAAACAGTCCGTGAGAGCGGGGGCGCTCCGCCATATATTCCAAGTAGTCGCTGCCGTTTCAGGGTCTGATGTAGCCCGACTTCTGGAGCAGTGCCAGCATCACTCAGCCCCCTCTCTGGAAAAGAAGCGCGTCTTCGAAGTTGATTTCTTTTACTTCTTTGGCGCATCGGACCCGGGTTTTTCTCAGCTGATCCAGATCCAGTGTCTATGCCGGCGGCCAGGACATTCTCCATGAGACTCTGCTCCACCGCTAGCAGGCGTCCCATCCGTTTGCCCAGGGCGCCCAGCTTGCCCTCCAGCACATCGGATAGGGCACGAAGCAGGTAAGCAGCGGCAGATTCCGCGTCCAGATAGCCAGAGTAGAACCGAACGGCTTTTTCAATAAATTCGTTTTTGGTCGTACAGTTGTCCCTCTGGTAGTGGGACTCCACATGAACCCATACATTATCGTCCATCCAAACAGTGTGTCTATGTCTATTTTCATCCATTGTCAAATTCCTCCAAACTCTGTCGTAGCGTCAGCGAGTATCCCTCAACAGCGGGGATATTCGCCTGTTTTTCTGGAAACAGCGTCAATCGCAGTTTGGGCGTTCCGAAAAAGCGTCAGCCCCGTCCCCGGAAACCGCCCGCATTGCGGGTGGAGGTGACCGCATAGGCGCACAAAGGCATCAGGGCTTTCTCCTGCCTATCTTTCGTTCTTCGAAAATCGTTCGAGTGACCGAAGATTTGTCGTCCAAGCAGTGGGAACAGCGGCCCCAAGCTGTCGGGAGGGGCAGGCCCCCCTTCCGTTGCCAGAAGTATTTGCGCGCAGTATTCTCACTCATCCCAACCGCGTTGCCAATGGCCTGGATGCTGGGCCAGCACTGGCGGGTTTGTGTTTTTCACACTGCCGCAGGAAACCTTACACCGCCAATTCCACAGGACACAGCCCTAGGAGAACGATACCTCAATGTTTTGCCTTTCCATCTATACAGGCGGCGGGCAGGACTATTCACAAGAAAGTAAAAGTAGACCAGGCTGAAATCAGCCTGGTCTTTCATTGTTTATGCGGCGCAAATTTTTAACCGTTCCGATATTGATGTTCTAGGTGATTCCGCAGTGCATAGCAAAGCTACCCTACGGTAAAATAAGGACATCTTTTTCACAGGAGGGTTTTGCTCATGAGTATCACTAGTCAGCAGATCGAAGCGTTCTCTCAAAACCTGTACGAGGAGGAGCGCAGCCCCGGCACCATAGAGAACTACCTTCGTCACGTCCGCACCTTTGCGGCGTGGCTGGGCAGAGGAGAGGTGACGAAAGAGGTGGCGGCTGGATGGAAAGCGTATCTGGTGACGGCAGGCTACGCCCCTGCTACCATCAACGCCATGCTGGGTAGTCTAAACCGTTTCTTTGCTTTTATGGACTGGCAGGATTGCCAGGTCAAGACCCTGCGGCTTCAGCGTCGCTTGTTTCGGGATGACAGCAGGGAACTGACCCGCGCGGAGTACGACCGCCTGCTGACTACTGCCCACGCTCAAGGCAGGGAGCGGCTGGCCCTGCTCATGGAGGCCATCTGCGCCACCGGCATCCGTGTGAGCGAGGTGCGCTATCTCACTGTGGAGGCCGTGCAGAAAGGGCGGGCGGAGATCGCCCTCAAGGGGAAGGTGCGCACTATTCTCATCCCCGGTAAGCTACGGAAAAAGCTGCTCAAATTCGCCCGAAAAAACAAAACCGCCTCCGGCGAGCTCTTCCTCACCAGAAACGGAAAGCCCATGTCCCGAAAGCAGATTTGGGCAGAGATGAAGGCCTTGTGTAAAGCGGCTGGGGTAGCCCCGTCCAAAGTGTTCCCCCACAATCTGCGGCACCTGTTCGCCCGGACATTTTATAAAGTTTGCAGGGACGTTGCCAAGCTCGCTGACGTGCTGGGTCATTCCAGCATGGAGACGACCCGCATCTACCTGATCTCCACCGGAACGGAGCATGTAAAGCAGTTAGAGCGGCTGGGTTTGGTAGGATAGGACAAACTTCATAGTTTGTCCTAGATTAGCAGAAACCCAACCGGCAGAGTACATATTCACAGGGACATTTTAGCATGGAAATCACGGGAGCGCAAGAGATTCGCTGGTTTGGGGCATGGAAAATCAAGCCAATCAAGCCTCTTTTTTGATTGGCCTTATTTTGTGCGCCTGATTTACCGCCCCATGTGCCGCATGAGGTGTTTTTCATGCCATACGGCGGAACCTTTGCTAACTGGCACCGCCCTTTTGATAGACAGACTATGAAGTTTGTCACTGGCAGGGAAACAGACGGAGGTGGTCGACATACTTCATACGGCAGATTTCAGCACAGCCGGAGCTCCGTCCGGCCAGAGTGATTTTTCGTGCGAGGGAGGTGAGTGGTTGATGGGCCATGCCCTTGCCCTGCCCCTGCTGGATTTTCTGGCATATAAGGCGGGCTGCGCATACCTCTCCGACCTGCCCCGTGCCACCGGCTGGCAGAGGGCGCGACTGATGCGTGCGCTGGAGAATATTCCAGCAGACGCAGCCAGCCTCCACGACTGGAACGACGCGCTGGATTATCTGACACAGGCCTCTCCTGCGTCTACCACGCAGGAGGCCAGAGCGCGGCTGATGGCCGCATTGAGCAACCCCGTCAATACGGGGTCATACTAAAAGGAGAACAGAAGCGATGAAATAACGATTTAGACGGCCCTGGGCGTTGCTGCTCACCATCGTGATGGTGCTTGGACTGTTGCCCACGGCAGCTATCGCCGCACCTGCAACAGGCAGAGTAGCCCTGTCCGGGGTGGGGAACCTCCAGAACTACCCGGTTCACCAAAAGGCAGACGACGGCCAGAACGGCTAGGACTATGTTTATTACGGCGGTTTGAAATGGCGGGTGCTGGACACCGAGGCCGCCGCAACCGACACGAAAGAGAGCGTTCTGCTGTTAAGCGAGAATGCCCTCAATACCGGCCAGCTATGGGACGGCTACCGTATATATTCCGTGGCTATTGTGTACTCATCTTCTGTGCCAGCACTTTCAAAGAGTGATAGAAGGCAAATGAGATGGAGTGGAGACAGCAAAAAAACAAGCGGAAATAATACAAAAAACTTTTCAGTACTTATTTGGGAAGATAGACGACCTATCCATTCCCCTCAAAAGAGAAATTCCGGAAGTCCTTGGGACAGTAGCTTGTGGTGGAAATCCTACGGTTGAAAAACGCTCGCAAAATCGGGTTTGACCACAGCGTCGCCCACAGACACGAAAAACTTGCTTCTTCTTTCTCCGCATGGTATTATGCAAAAAACTGAATATCTGGGTGTAGTTCAGTTGATAGAACGCGCGGTTTGGGAGCGCGAGGCTCGTGGGTTTAGTCGCACCACTCGGCTCGCTGAAAAAGCCGTCGACTTTTGTCGGCGGTCTTTTGCTATACTATATCCTTGAGGGAGTGTAAGGTAACAAAGCTTTCAAAGCACCATAATTACACTTGAAAGTAAAAACGAGTGACAGGATTTGGTTGTTGTGATATAATTATATTATAATATCTTAAAAATCTATGATTTTCCAGTTGTTTTAAGTGCTTATAAAAACGTTGGATCCGCACTAAGAAAATTTTCGGACATACCCCGTTTTCAATGTATTATAAGCATAGATGGAGCGGATACAATTGATGAGAAACAATCCCAAACATCAAAATTAGTGATGAGGAAACGTCAGGTGAAAGATGATTTGGAAGAAAGCATTTTGAACGGAATCAAATCCACTCTACTTTCGCGTACAGGCTTTCGTAGTAATCCCATTGTCATTCAGGCTGTAGGCGGCGGATGGACTGTGTGAATTTGTTGCTGCGTTCTGGTTTTAAAACTGGTTTCGTGCCTATATATGTCTCTTTATCGGTGGATTACACTATCAATAGCAGTTGGAAGAGTTATAAGTATGGTGCGGGTTAAAGCGCTAAAGGGTTTTAGGTCATAAAGCTGACAAAAGCGGGCTAGGGTGATAAGATTCAAGTAAACCTGAAAACGGAGGAATAACGTGATGGACAAACCAAAGCAGATGGTTGTCATGCGGCGCGACTTGAAAATGCGAAAGGGGAAAATCGCTGCACAGGCTGGCCATGCGTGCGTGACCGCTGTGCTCGCAGCGCTGGAAAAGGAGCGTCGGATGGGACAGGTGCGCGCGGAAGTCGGCGGTATCCTGCTGACGCCGGGTGGCGGGGCGGCAACTCCGCTGAGCGAGTGGTTTGCAAGAGGCGTGGCCAAGGTATGCGTATATGTCGATTCCGAGGAAGACCTGCTTGCAATCGACCGAAAGGCAAAAGCGGCCGGCCTGCTGTCCGCGCTGATTTGCGATAACGGATTGACGGAATTTCATGGGCAGCCGACCTATACCTGTCTGGCACTCGAACCCGCGCTGCCCGAACAGGTCGATCCGATCACAGGGGATCTGCCGCTGTTTTAACGGGCAAAAGGGAAAAGCAATCGTTTCGTGCAGGGTACACAAAACCGCAGGTTTTGCGTACCCTGCCTTTTTATGCATACAAAGAAAACGGAAAAATAAAACGGCGGCGGAAATATGCGCGGATTCTTACTTTCATTTTACATGGATTTCGTTGCGGTTGGCAGGGCGGTCCGGTACAATTACTTAGGCGAGAAAATGAGATCAAAAAGCAGATTGGAAAGGAGCCTTTTTGTGCTGGAACTCAAGCATATCAAAAAGTCCTATGATGGGATGCCCGTGCTCAGGGATATCTCGATTCAGGTAGGGGACGGGGAGATCGTTTCGATCCTGGGACCGTCCGGCTGCGGCAAGACGACGCTGCTCAACCTGATCTTGGGCATCACGGACGCAGACGAGGGGCAGATCCTCTACAATGGCGAGGATCTGACGCATACGGTGATGGAAAAACGGGGCTTTAACATCGTTTTTCAGGATTACGCGCTGTTCCCGAATCTGAATGTTTATAAGAATATCATTTACGGTCTGAAAAACAGGCCGGGGATCTCTGCACGGGAAGAGGTGGAGGAGCTGATCGACCTGCTCGGCCTGCGCGAGCACCTGGATAAGCGCATCGATCAGTTGTCGGGCGGCCAGAAGCAGCGTGTGGCGCTGGCGCGCACTATGGTGATGAAGCCGCGCATCCTGTTGCTTGACGAACCGCTCTCTGCGCTGGACGGAGTCATCAAGGAGTCGATCAAGGATCGTATCCGCACGATTGCGAAAGAGTACCACCTGACAACCATCATCGTCACACACGATCCGGAGGAAGCGCTCACGCTTTCCGACCGCGTGCTGATTATCGATCAGGGAAGTATTTCGCAGTATGCGCAGCCAGCGGAGATCATCTGCCGGCCGCAGAACGATTTTGTGCGGAAATTCATTTTGAACCAGCTTGAGATCAAGCGGAACAATATCTATGCGCTGTTTGGAGGCGGGGCGGCGCGCGGCAAGGCGGTGTGATTCGGTATGATGCGCAAGAACAGGGAACTGCGGATCGTATTCCTTGGAATCGTCGTGTTGTTCGCGGTGTTCCTTGTCATACCGGCGCTGCAGCTTCTGCTTAAATCCGTTTGGGGGGCAAACGGGCTGACCGTGGAATTCTACGCCTCGGTATTTGCGCAAAAGGGCTTTGGAGCAGCCCTGCGCAACAGCTTTGTTGTTTCCGCGGCCGCGGCCGCAGCGGCGGTAATGCTGGCGTTTGTGATCGCGTATGCGATTCACTATACGCGCTTGCCGCGCCCGTGCAAACGGCTGCTACAGGCGGCCGCGACGCTGCCCATGTTCCTCCCGACCATCACCTACGGATTTGCCATCATCTACTCGTTTGGCAAGCAGGGACTGATCACGCAGTTGCTCGGCTTCCAAATGTTTAATATCTACGGCTTCGGCGGTCTGATGACCGGTTATGTCATCTATACTGTACCCGTCGCGTTCCTGCTGATCCACAATACGATGGGATACATTGACAAAAAGACGCTGACGGTTTCCAGGGTGATGGGGGATGGCGCGCTGTCCACCTTCTGGATCGGCGTTCTCCGGCCGCTGCTGGGGACGCTTGCAGGGGCGTTCATCCAGGCGTTTTTCCTCAGCTTCACGGATTTCGGCATACCGGCGTCGGTCGGCGGCCGGTATGAGGTCGTGGCTACCGTGCTGTATAACCAGATGCTCGGCGGCATACCGGATTTTAACCGCGGCGCGGTCGTCGCTATGATTATGCTGCTTCCCTCGGTTGGCAGCATCTGTTTGCTGCAGTTGTTGGAGCGGTTTAATATCCGTTACAGCCGCATTTCGGATGCGGAACTGCGCAGGAACACGGTGCGCGACGTGGGCTGGGGGCTGTCGGGCGTCATGATCGCGGCGGCGGTGCTGGCGGTGTTCGCGGTGATTTTTGTTGTGCCGCTGGTGGAGGACTGGCCGTACCGCACGGCGTTCTCGCTCGAGCATGTGCGCGAGGTGCTGTCCGACAGCAACCTGCTCCGTATTTACACGCGTTCCATCTGGATGGCGCTGCTGACCGCGCTGTTCGGGACGCTGCTGGCTTACGGCGCCGCGCTGATTACGGCGCGCAGCTCGCTGTCGGGAGGGTATAAGAAAGCGGTCGAAAGCATCGCGCTTGTGACGAACACCATTCCAGGCATGGTGCTGGGCATCGCGTTCCTGTTTTCATTCTCCGGCTCGGCGTTGCAGAACACGCTGGAGCTGATGGTCCTGTGCAACATCGTCCACTATTTTTCCACGCCCTATCTGATGATGAAGAACTCGCTTTCCAAAATGAATGCGGGCTGGGAGACGACCGCGATGCTCATGGGGGACAGCTGGATCAAAACCATTCTGCGCGTGGTCACGCCTAACGCGCTGTCCAGTCTGATCGAGGTGTTCAGCTATTACTTTATCAACGGCATGGTCACGATCAGCGCGCTGGTCTTCATCGCGGGCGCACGCACCATGGTGCTGACGACCGAGATTAAGCAGCTGCAATATGTCAATAAGTTCAACGAAGTGTTCGTCCTGTCGCTGCTGATCCTGTTTACCAACCTGATTGCAAAAGCGTTGTTTTCCTGGCTTGCCAACCGCAGCTCACAGAAGAAAAAGGCGTGACGCGGCCGGCGTTTCTCCTGCAAACAAACTTTGTATCTATCGCTTACGATAACAGACCGGAAAGGAATTTGATTATGGTAAAACTGAGAAAACTGATGTCGCTGGGGCTTGCCTGCTCGCTGTCCCTGTCCGTTCTGGCGGGCTGCGGCGCGAAAGCCGCGGATGAGCAGGTCATTATCTACTCCAACGCAGACGACGAGGCAATCACCGCCATGTCCAACGCGCTGGACGCCAACGGCTATGAGGGCAGGTACATTTTTGAGACGTTCGGCACATCCGAGCTGGGTGGCAAGCTGCTTGCCGAGGGAACGAATCTGGAGGCCGATCTGGTGACCATGAGCACCTTTTACCTGCAGAGCGCGCAGGAGCAGAACGGCATGTTCCTGCCGCTGGAATTTGACGTGAACACGCTGGAAGCCGTGCCGGACTACACCGCGCCGATCACCTCGCAGGAGGGGGCGATCATCCTCAATACCGAGGTGCTGGCCGAGGCGGGGCTGGACAAGCCGGCCAGCCTGCAGGACCTTGCCGACCCGAAATACGCGGGACAGGTTGCGGTGACGGATATCCAGTCCTCCTCGACCGCTTGGCTGATGATACAGGCGCTTGTCTCCGCGTATGGCGAGGACGGCGCCCAGGAGGTGCTGCACGGCATCTATGAAAATGCGGGCGACCATATCGAATCCTCCGGCTCCGCGCCGCTCAAGCTGTGTCGCGCGGGCGAGGTGGCTATCGGCTTCGGCCTGCGCCATCAGGCGGTCGCGGACAAGGCGGACGGACTGCCGATTGATTTCGTCGACCCGACGGAGGGCAACTTCTCTCTGACTGAGTCGGTCGCCGTGCTGGACAAGGGTGACGCGACCAATCCGGAGGCCATGAAGATGGCGCAGTGCATCATTGAGAACGGCCGCGCTGCGCTGCAGCAGACCTATCCCAACCCGCTTTACGAGGGGGAGGGCGCGGATTCCGCTAACAAATCCGCTTATCCGAAAACCTTTGACCAGCCGCTGACCTTCGAGCTGTTCTCAGCGCATCAGGCGCTTTCCGAAGCGGCCAAGCCGTAAGACAGGAGTGATTGACTATGACGCAAGCCTATAAGCTTCTTACCCCGGGGCCGCTGACGACCACGGACTCGGTCAAGCGGGAAATGCTGGTGGACCGCTGCACCTGGGATGACGACTATAAGGCCGTGACCCAGAAAATACGCCGCCGGCTGTTGGAACTGGCGCAGGTATCCGAGCAGGAGTATACGGCGGTGCTGATGCAGGGCAGTGGCACGTTCGGCGTGGAAAGCGTGCTGTCCAGCGTAGTCGGCGCGCAGGATAAGCTGCTGATCTGCTCGAACGGCGCTTACGGGGAGCGCCAGGTTCAGATCTGCGAATGGAACCGCATCCCATATGCGCACTATGCGGAGGCTTACGACAAGGTGCCGGACGCGCGCAAGATTGCGGACATACTGGCGCGGGACCCGTCCATTACGCATGTGGCTATGGTACACAGTGAAACCACGACCGGCATCCTGAACGATATCCAGGCCGTCGGCGCCGTGGTCAAGGCGGCGGGCCGTACATTCATCGTGGACGCGATGAGCTCGTTCGGCGGCGTGGAAATTCCGGTCGCAGACTGGGGCGTTGACTTTCTGATTTCAAGCGCGAACAAGTGTATCCAGGGCGTGCCGGGGTTCTCTTTCATCCTCTGCCGGCGTGCCGCCCTGCTGGCCAGCGAGGGCAAGGCGCGTTCGCTGTCGCTCAACCTGCTCGACCAGTGGCGCGGCATGGAACGGGACGGCAAATGGCGCTACACCTCGCCGACACATGTTGTGCTGGCGTTTTCCAAAGCGCTGGAGGAGCTGGCGGAGGAGGGAGGCATTCCGGCGCGCCACCGCCGCTACGCGGCCAACAACCGCCTGCTGATCGAGCGCATGCGGCAGCTCGGCTTTGCCACCTACATCGGGCCGGAGCACCAGTCGCCGATCATCACGACGTTTTGCTATCCGGCGGGTGTTTCGTTCCGTTTTCCGGAATTCTACCAGTACATCAAGGCGCGCGGTTATGCGATCTATCCCGGCAAGCTGACCGAGCGGGATACGTTCCGTATTGGCACCATCGGCGAGGTTTACGAGGAGGATATCGAAAAGCTGGCCGCGATTATTTATGATTTTCTGCGTGAGAGGAAAGGGGAGACTGCATGATACAGGCGGTGATTTTTGACTGGGCGGGTACGACCGTGGACTACGGCTGCTTCGCGCCGGTACAGGCCTTTATCGAAGCGTTCCGTCAGTTCGGCGTCGAGCCGACCATGGAGGAGACGCGTACTCCCATGGGGCTGCTGAAAAAGGACCATATCCGGACAATGCTGGGGATGGAACGTATCGCGCGGGCCTGGCGGCAGGTGTACGGCCGGAAGGCAGGAGAGGCGGATGTGGAAGCGATTTACGCACAGTTCGAGCCTGGGCTGCTTTCCATTCTGGAGCAGTTCACCGCACCCAAGCCGCACGTCTGCGAAGCGGCGGCCGCGCTGCGGGATATGGGCGTCAGGATCGGCTCGACGACCGGCTACACAGATGCGATGATGGAGATTGTCGCGCCGTGTGCGGCGCGGCAGGGCTACGCGCCTGATCTCTGGCTCAGTCCGGACAGCGTCGGCGGCCTGGGGCGTCCCTATCCGTACATGATCTTTGAGAATATGCGGCGGCTGGGCGTCTCCTCAGTGAAAAATGTACTCAAGATCGGCGATACGGTGTCCGATATGCAGGAGGGCATCAACGCGGGCGTCTGGACGGCCGGCGTAATCGAAGGCAGTTCGGCGCTCGGCCTGAGCGAGGAGGAGTTTAGCGCGCTTCCACCGGAGGAACGGGAGACGCGCTGTCGTGAAGCCGCGCGCCGCTTCCGTGAGGCGGGCGCGCATTTCGTGTTGCGCACCCTGGCCGATGCGCCGCGTCTGGCAGCATTTTTGGGCGGGTGACAGGCCCGCAAAAGAAGCTCGGGATATACAAAAAGGGACGTCTGCAAGACGTCCCTTTTTGATTGGGGGGATCAGCTTTGGACGGTTTCCGCGGTTTTATCTTCCCGACGGAAACGCACCATGCCCGTGCGGTCGAGGGCGACCATGAGTACGGGGATGAAAACAAGCTGGAGGATGATGCCGGGGATGGCGGTCAGGAACGCGCCGGACAGGAACAGCTGCCAGGTAAACGGCTCGCCGCTCACGCCGGTGAGCAGCACACGGACAACACCCCATACGATACGCCCGCCGATCATCGCCGCAATCAGAGAGCGGTACAGCGATATGACGCACTGCCAGCGGGAGTGGTTGTACAGGTAGCCGGCGATGATGCCGTAGGCGGCCAGTTCAAAGGCCATGGCGATGCCGGTCGGGAAGATTGGCGGCATACCGAACATGGCATACCGCAGCAGCGGAAGGACAAAGCCTACCAGGCCGCCGTACTGCCAGCCGCAGAGCAGGCCGCAGAGCAGGACCGGCAGATGCATGGGCAGCAGCATGCCGCCGATTTGCGGGATCTGTCCGGTGAAAAACGGAAGGACGATGCCGAGGGCCATGCACAGTGCGGCGAGGATCAGGTCGTAAATGCGCTGTTTGGATGTTTTTTGTTTCATAGCGGGGATACTCCTTATCAAAAGTCTGGATATGCGCCTCTTCTGAGGGCGGGGCCTTCATGGCTTTTTTACGGAGCGCGGGGGATAAAACCGCCTTCGTGGCGGGGTGCGTCAAAGGAAGAACGCGCTCGTGTCGAGCATCATGTCGCTGCCGGAGGCAACGCGGTACCGCTGGAAATACCGTTCCTCAAAGGGGATCCAGCGTTCCTGAAACGCGGCGTAGTGCGCGCCCTCCCTCGCCTGCAGACGGCGGGCCTGGGCTTCGCCCGAGCAGGTCAGGAACAGCCGCAGGTCATAAAAGCCGGATAGCGACGGATGCAGGGAATAGCTCCCCTCCACAATGGTAAGAGGGGCGGGCGCAAGCGTTTCCGGCGCGAGCATTTGTCCGGTCTGGCAGGAATACGGCCGGTAGATGGCGCTGCCGCCGGCGCGGAGCGGAACCAGGACCTCCTCGCGGAACCGCGAGAGATCCATATTCCCAGCCGGTTGCTCCGCCCAATCCGGCGGGCGCTGGTCAAACGGGAGGTAAAAATCATCCATATGTACCACGCGGCAGGGGAACAGCTCCTGCAGGAGCCGTGCGAAGCCGGTTTTGCCGCTGCCGCAGCGGCCGTCGACCGCAACGATAGCGGGTCTGCCGCTCTGCGTCAGCCGCTGTACCGACAAAAGGGCGGGGAAGTAGCCCGCGTAGGAGGTGCGAAGCAAGCGGTAATGCGGCCGGTAGGCGGCGCGGAACGCCTCGCTGTGGCGGGGCGGCGGGCAGCCCTGAGCGCGGTAGGCTGCCACCCAGCCCGCCATGCCGGGGATCGGCAGGGGGGAGAGGGCGTCCAGCCGCCGCGCCAGCCCGTCTGCGGAGCCGTGGTGCGCGGCGGCCGTGCGGAGGACCAGATCGGCCAACAGGGGGACCGTCGATGCCGTACCCAACCGGTAATCCAGATGGAAGCGTGACAGGCCGTTCCCGAGCGGATCGGGCGCGGGGGCGCAGACATCCGGGGCAAGCGTCTCCCACTCGCGGAAAAGCGCCTGCTGGACCGCGGTCCGGTCCGAGACCAGATGCTCCGGCCCGAATTCGCTTTGATACGCCAGCTTGCCGAAATCCTGCGGCTGCATCGCGGGATAGCGCTCTCTATGGAACTGCAGGATGCTTGCAAACGACAGGCTCATGGGGACAGCTCCCGCACCGCCAGCTCCGCCGCGCGCTGGAGGTATTCGTCAAGCCGGCGGTCCTCCGTCCCCGCGACAAAAATGCCGCAGGTCGAAGAGGGGATCAGGATTTTAGGGGCTTCTGCCCCGGATACTGCGGAAGCCATGGCGGGCGAAACCTCGCCCATGATGCCGTTTGCCAGGATAATGCCGATCGGGCCGAGGATCAAATCCGCGCGGGCGGCATTGTAGATAACGGCGTTTTCACCGGTCGCCCCTTGCGCCGCCCCAGCCTTGAGCATCGCGTTTGTGGCGAGAACATTGGTGCCGACACAGCGCAGCACGCAGTCCTGCGGCAAAACGGGCGCCAGAAGGCGGATAAGCTGCGCCCCCATGCCTCCGCCCTGTCCGTCCAGAACCAGCACGCGGCGGGACTGTTGTTTTTTCATTGGTCTGCCTCCTCTGATGGGGATTCAATGGCGGCTATGGGACCGGCCTGCCTTCTGGCACCGGTCCACAGCCGCCGGATCGCATACGACCGAACCTGCTTCCGGATACAGTATACATTACACTTTATTATATCAGCCGACCAGGGTGGTGCGTCAAGCCCCAATCAGAAAAATATGAGAATCCGCCTCAGGTCGATGCGGTGGAAAGGCCGCGCTTCAGCTCGCGCACAAACACCTCGGCCGCGCGGGTGAACACCTGGTATTTTTTCCAAGCCAGATACATCCAGGATTCAAGCCGCGGCTCGAGCGGGCGGAAACACAGGCTGCGGCTGCCCGACAGGTCCACCAGCTTGTCCAGCGTGAACAGGCAGCCCATGCCCTCCTCCACAGCCAGGACAAGTGTGTTGACCAGATTGCCGGTGGCCACCACCCGCAGCTTTTCATAGCCGTAGCCCAGCCAGCCGGAAAGCCCGTCCTCCCCCTCTAACTGGCGGGAGGCGATGAGCGGGACGCCGGGCAGGTCCTCCGGACGGATGCGCGTCAGCCGCGCCAGTGGATGATCCCTGCGCATCAGAAGTCCCCAGGTATCCGGACTGGGCAGGCGCAGGTAGTCGTATTTGCCCATGTCGAACGGTTCGATGAGCGTACCAAAGTCGATTAACCCCTGGTCCAGCCGGTCGGTCACATCATAACCGTCCCCGCTGGAAAAATGGAAGCGGATGGCCGGATACCGGCGCTGGACCTGCTGGGCAGTCTGTACGATCAGCCGCATGCCCTCGGTTTCCCCGCCGCCAATGTACAGGTCGCCGCTGATGCCCTCGTCCGGCGCGCTGACCTCAGCCTTGGTCTTTTCCACCAGCGAGACGATTTCCTCGGCGCGCTTGCGCAGCAGCATCCCCTCCTTGGTCAGCGTGATACGACGCTTACCGCGTAGGAAAAGCTGCTTGCCCAACTCGCGCTCCAATTCCATGAGCTGCTTGGACAGGGGGGGCTGGGTCATGTGCAGCGACATCGCAGCGCCGGAAATGGTCTGTTCCCGCGCGACTGCGAGAAAATATTCCAAAACCCGAATGTCCATGCGATCCCTCCTTCTGTGGGTAGTATAGCATGTCTTATTATATCTTTCAAGAATAATAATGTATTCTTTATATATATTTGCTATTTGTTGTTCGGCGGTTTATACTCAAATCAGGGAAAGGGAGCGAGATTATGAAGGAGCAGGAGCTTCGGCGGCGCGTGATGCAGAACCTGTTGGACGCGGGCTGCGGGGAGGCGCTCGCCCGGGAATTCTGGCGGCTGTTCGAGTGCGGAAGGCACGGCGAAGGGGCGGCGCTGTTGGCCAGACACCGGTGCCTTCTGCTCGAGCGCTGCCATGCGGAACAGCGGAGAATCGACTGTTTGGATTACCTGATTTACCAGCTTGAGTACAGCGAGACATTCCGCGCAGAAAGGAAGTAACTAATGCACGAGACAAAAATCGAAGAACAGGCAAAACGGGCTGGCCTGCCCGTCTACCAGTACATGCGCGTCGCGTCTCAACGCGCCATGAAGCTGAGCGCAGAACTCAACTTCTCTTACCACGAGCCGGAGGAGGTCGCGCGGCTGTTTTCCGAACTCACCGGCAAACCGGTGGGTGAGGGGTTCTGCCTGTTCCCGCCCTTTTACACCGACTACGGCCAGAACATCACGGTCGGCAAGAACGTGTTCATCAACACGAGCTGCCATTTCCAGGACCAGGGCGGCATCACCATCGGGGACGGGGCGCTCATCGGTCACAACGTGGTGCTGGCCACGCTCAACCACAACGAGAACCCTGCCCGCCGCGATGAGCTCATCCCCCAGCCCATCGTCATCGGCAAGCGGGTGTGGATCGGCGCGAATGCGACCATTACCCCGGGCGTGACCATTGGGGACGGGGCCATTGTGGCCGCCGGTGCGGTGGTCACGCGCGACGTACCCGCCGGGATGGTGGTGGGCGGCGTACCCGCCCGTATTCTGCGGCCCCTCCGAAAGGAGGAAACGCTGTGAAAAAACGCCGGCTGTCCCAGCTGCTGGCCTACAGCCTGACCCTGAGCGCCTGCGCGGGGATGTTCCAGAGGATTGGATGGGAGGTCTGGATACTCCCATACCCCTGCTACGGCCGAGAGCAGCCGGTTTGATTTTGACACCCGCCGCGTCACCCTGAACAGCGGCTACGAAATGCCCATCTACGGCTTGGTATGTACAGCCTGCATGGCAAGCCCTCCGCTCAGGCTATCCTGCGCTGGAGCCTGCAAAAGGGCGTGGTGGTCATTCAGGACTCGAGCAACCCCGACCACATCAGGGAGAACACCGAGCTGTTCGACTTTGCGCTGACCGACGAGGAGCTGGTGCAGATCAAAGTATTGGACCGCAACGAAAAACACGACTGGTACTAACATTTCCGGCCATAACGAAAGGATAGATACCCTCATGGAAGAACTGCATCTGACACAGGAATGGGATAAGACCTTCCCGCAGAGCGCGTCTGTCGCGCACAGCAAGGCCACCTTCTGCAACCGCTACGGCATCACGCTCGCGGCCGACGTGTACGTCCCCAAGGATGGGCAGGGCAAGAGGGCGGCGATCGCAGTGTGCGGGCCGTTCGGCGCGGTCAAGGAGCAGGCCGCGGGCCTGTATGCCCAGACCATGGCCGAGCGCGGCTTTGTGGCGCTGGCCTTTGACCCCTCGTTCACCGGCGAGAGCGGCGGCGCGCCCCGCTACATGGCCTCGCCAGACATCAATACCGAGGACTTCCAGGCCGCGGTCGATTACCTCTCCCTGCGGGAGGAGGTGGACGCGGACAGGATTGGCCTTATCGGCATCTGCGGCTGGGGCGGGCTGGCGCTCAACGCGGCCGCGCTGGACACCCGCGTGCGGGCTACCGTGGCCGCGACCATGTACGATATGGCCCGCGTGAACGCCAATGGATATTTTGATGCCGAGGATTCGGCCGACGCGCGCTACGCCAAAAAGCAGGCCCTCAACGCCCAGCGGCTCGAGGACTGCAAAAACGGCGCTTATGCGCTCGGCGGCGGCGTGGTTGATCCGTTGCCCGCAGACGCGCCCTTCTTTGTCAAGGACTACTACGACTACTACAAAACGCCGCGCGGCTACCATCCCCGCTCGCTCAACTCCAACGGGGGCTGGAACGTGACCGGCTGCATGTCATTCTTAAACCAGCCGATTTTGCAGTACAGTAGCGAAATTCGCAGCGCGGTGCTGCTGGTACACGGCGAAAAGGCGCACTCCTGCTACTTCAGTCGGGACGCATACGCCGCCATGGTCGAGGGCAGTCCCTACGCGGACAACAAGGAGCTGCTGCTCCTGCCCGATACCGTCCACACCGACCTGTACGACGGCGGCGGCAAAAACGCCATCCCGTTCGACAAGCTGACGGAATTTTTCCAGGCGTATCTGGGATAAATACCGACGCCGCAGAGAGCTGGACGGGACAGGCAGAAAAAGGGCGTGCCGCCAGGCGGCACGCCCTTTCCGGCTTCGCGGGGGTGCGCTCTATTGCGTTTGACCACGTGCCGCGGTATGATAAGGGCAGGAGGGAAAGCGATGGATATGGGGCTGTTTTTGGAGCTGTTCCATGCCGCGCGCTATGCGTACATCCGCATCAGACAAAGGAACGGAAGGGCGCTCTGCTCCAAAGGGAACACTCGCTGGCGGGAGCGCGTTGCATCCGGCAGGGCGATCTGGTCGGGACAAGGGGCGTGACCATACACATCGATACGCCGGTTCATGCGCCCCTGACGGCATGGTCGGGAGAATATGAGAAAGAAAAGGATTTCTGCGCCAATTATGATGTGCTGCATAACGGAGTGGTTCTGGCGCGGGCGGTTCGCGCCTTTTTACAGTTTGTCAGACCGGCATAAAACAGAAATACGGAAAATGAATCACGAGCCATGAAACACAGGTATTTTACATTTCGGAAAACGCGGCTTATCCTATTGAGGTGCGGAGCGGCGCAGCCGTCTCCGGAGAAACAGAAAAACCCATCCGCACAGGCGCTGTATGGGCAGGAAGCCTTGCAGGGAAACATACAAAATGGATTTTTTGAAGCGGTCAAAAAACGGTATTCATGCAAATAATTTGACGGACGGGCGGTGGAAAAGGACCGGCTGGAAGCGGTTTTAGCGGCCGGCCGGCTGGCTCCTACGGCCAAAAACCTGTAGGAGCAGCATGTCTATGTTGTGCAGTCCGAGAGCGGGCTCGCCAAGCTCGGTCAGGCGCCAGAAGGGGTATTTGATGATGGCCGGCGTATTGCCGCCCACGCCTAATTCCAGATACACCACCCGCAGCCTCTCGTGCTGCTGGAGAAAGCGCTCATATCGCTCGGCGGCGGCATACCAGCCGCTGTCCTGCACAAAGGTCTGATCGCAGCGGAGGTTCATGGACATGGGCCGTCCGCACACCGGACAGCGGGGGAGCAGCTCCGCCGGCACACGCATATCCTTTTGTTCGGCGGCCATGCGGCGGACGGTTTCTTCATTGTCCCAGGTCTTTTGGCAGCAGGGCTTTGAACACGTAGTCCCCCTGGGTATAGAACAGCCTCTCTTTATCAAATCCGGCAAGCTGGAACTGATGGTCCACGTTGGTGGTCAGCACAAAGTAGTCCCTGCCGCTCACCAGCCGCAGCAGCGTGTCATAGACCGGTTTCGGAGCCCTTTCGTAGCGGTTGATCATGATGTGGCGGCTCCACCAGGCCCAATATTCCTCCGGCGTTCCGAAAGGATAGAAGCCGCTGGTATACATATCGCGGATGCCATACTTCCGGATGAAATCCCCGAAGTGTTTTTCGAAGCGCTGGCCGGAATAGGTCAGGCCCGCCGTATCTGCGCAAACGGTTCAGAGCAGACTGCGGTAGAGGTCTGCGTCAATATCCTTGAAAACATTGAAAATTATCGTTCTGATGGAAGTAGGTGTTTGCAGGAATGCTTTGACCGTGCGGACTGCGATAGCCGCCGCCTCCGGATGGGGGAAGCGGAATTCTCCCGTGGAGATGCAGTAGAACGCCACGCTTTCCAGGGACTGCGCCGCCGCCAGTTCCAGACAGGCGCGGTAGCAGGCGGCCAGCCGCTCCCGATCGCGTCGGGTCACACGGCCCTGTATGATGGGGCCGACGGTGTGCAGCACATAGCGGGCGGGCAGGTTGTAGCCTTTTGTCAGCTTGGCTCGCCCTGCGGGTTCCGGACGGCCCTGCTGCTCCATCAGATGGTGGCACTCATCTCGGAGCTGAAGGCCCGCCGCCGAGTGGATGGTGTTATCGATGCACCCGTGGCAGGGGACAAAGCAGCCAAGCAGACCGCTATTGTTCGCGTCTACAATGGCGTCTGCGTTCAGGCGGGTGATATCCCCCTGCCATCTTATCCGAAATGTCGGTTATCGCACCGTGTACGACCTGCTTCTGCGAAAGGCTTACCCGTCGCGCCGCTCCACCGCCCCAGCCGGACAGATGCGGTAGCAGTTGCCGCAATGGAGACAGTGCGCGGTGTCGATGCTGCGGGGAAACGAAGCGCTGATACAGCCCGCCGGACAGACGATGCGGCACCCCTGACAGCCGATACACTTGTCCGGATCGATGCAGTATCCGCTTTTCCGTGCGGCCCCGCCGCCAAAGGAAAAGCACTGGCGATAGGGAGGAAGCTGTCCCAGGTCAAAATACTCCCCCTCGCCTTTGTAAATCTGAAAGACTTCCAGCGCGTCACAGCTTTTTCCGTAGGATAGATTTTGGCCATATAAGGGTTTTTCTCAAAAATCTCCGCCAGACGTTCCTTTCCAATGCTGCGCACCGCACCCCGCAGGGAAATCGCCAAGGTGGAAAGCGTATCGCGGCCTTTCATGCCGGTGAACGCTACGAAAGGCTTTGCCGTCAGGCGGGTGTAAAAGGCTTTGCCCCTGACGGTCAGGAAATAAAGACCCGCGGCATCCGCCAGCATCAGGTCGATCACACAGGTCTGGGGCAGGCCGTGCGTATCCAGGGTGGCGAACACAGTGGAATGGATGTCCGCCTGAAGGGTTGTCAAAATCTCTTGCGTTGTCATTGTGCGGTCTCCTAGTGAAAGCGGAAAGGCGGTTACGGAAAACGGACGCGCGGCCCAAGCCGCCAGCGCTTGTGCGGGGCGGCTTGGGCCGGCTTCCGAGGGCTGTCCGCAGGCTTACAGGTCATATTCCCGCGGTGGGTTGCCGGAAAAATCAGCGATCACAGCGTGCGCACCGGCCAGATAGAATACCTCGAAAATGGGGTTGTCAGCGGTTTGGTACTGGCTCTTGACGATGGGGTTTTGGAGACACATCTCCTTAGCGGGCAGGCTGTCCTCAAAGACCGCTTTGCCGTTCAGGCGGATCCAGGCGTAGGTGGGGCTGGAGACGCTGATCTCCACACAGGGATTGGCCTGCATATCCTTGTAGACCTCTTTCTGATTGTTGGTGCAGAACCACAGCCTGCTGTCCATCTCCCCAGCGAACATAAAGGGGCGGCACTTGGCCTTCCCGTCCCGTCCGACGGTGGCCAGATACTGCACCGGATTCTCGTTCAGGAATGTTACAACTTCGTTCATTTTTTTGACCTCCAAACTGTTTTCTGTGGGAATGGGTTGCTTTTTGCTTCCGCTGCTATTATAATACTTCCATACAGCCCTGCTGTAAAGTAAGTACAATATTGTGCCATAGTTACCATTTGGATACTAAGGGAGGGATACGGATGGAAGCCGAGAAGCCGGTGAGCCGGAAGCCTGTAAGGGAACTGCCGGCCTGCCCTGTGGAAACGACGCTTACCCTCATCAGCGATAAATGGAAGGTGTTGATCCTCCGTGACCTGATGCCGGGAACAAAACGGTTTGGAGAGCTGAAAAGGTCCATCGGCCATGTAACGCAGAAGGTCCTTACCGCGCAGCTTCGGGAGATGGAAGCGACTGGACTGTTGACCCGCAGGGTTTTTGCGGAGGTGCCGCCCCATGTGGAGTATACGCTGACCGACCTGGGATACAGCCTCAAGCCGGTTCTGGATGTCATGTGGAACTGGGGCGAGGCATACAAGGCGAAAAACGCACAATAAGAAGCAGGCCGGGGATGGTTTTCCCCGACCTGCTTTTTTACTGCGGGAAAGACTGCCGGCCTTTTGCGGATTACGCATGGTGGCGATGACACGCCCGCCGTGTTCCGCGAAATATCGGGTGGTTTCACAGCCGATGCCGGAGGATGCGCCCGGGATAAAATATGAAACGATTTTGGACCATATCCGCCAGCCGATGCCTGCGACGCGGTTCTTCAGGTGCAGGCTGCGGAAACCGCGATCAATATGGTGCGGGACGGTATTGGAATCGGAATATATGACGGAAACGCTGGCGGCAGGGCATGCGAAATATCCGGTTAATCTGGAAATCACTTTTGAGATTGGCCTGTTCGCCAACGATTTGAACGACCTCACACCCACCGCAGCGCAATTTGTTCAGAGCATCACGCATGACCAGTCCGCTGGATAAGCGGGAAGACAGCGGCGTGTAAACCGGAAAGAGCGGCCGATGGGGGACGACCGGAGGAAAACAGCAAAATGAACAAAGCGCCAAGGCCGTATAGCCTTGACGCTTTCCCTGTGGTTTTACCAAATTATTTATGGGTGCATATACCATCCCAGATGCTGGAAGCGTACCGTGCGGGATGGTCATCCTTGGGGTATACCTTGCCGTTCCACCTTATAGCGCAGCCATACGGCGCTGCCGGGGAGGGATTTGGCTTCCAGCAGGGTAAAGCCTGCGGCAGTGTCGTCGCTGATGCCCGGCTTTTCCATAAACAGGGTTTGGGCGCTGGCGGAACCATCGGCGCAGGGCGCAATGACCACGCTCACCTCATCGCACAGGCCGGCTTGGATAAACGACCAGTTGAGTACCGCGCCGCCGCCCAGCATCAGTGTATTTATGTGGAACAGCGCGCGCAGCTTTTGCAGAGCCAGGGTCGCGTCAAGCGTTTCCTCTCCGGCGATAATGTAAGAAATCCCCAGCCTGCGCAGGAAAGACTTGTAGGTGTTGGATGCCCGTGCGGTCAACACCTCGATCACATGGGCGGTGGTCGTTTCGTAGTGCAGCACGGCATCCTTCCAGCCCAGGCGGCCGGCAGGATCGATGGACACATAGTACATACCGAAGTCCGGCTGGGCCGCGAAATCCCCGTCCGGCACGGGGAGCGCGTTCTCCTCCAGCGCGGGCTTTTCATAAAAGGTGAAGTTGTCATCAGTGGTCACCCGTCCGGAGAGCCAGCCCTGGTGCCGGTAATAGGGCTTCTCACCAAAGGCGATGCGGTAAAAGGCTTCGCCGGCTTCTGCGGCGGCAGGATGGTTCATGTAATTGCCCATGATCTTCCCATCCAGAGAGGTCATCATGTGGCAGAAAATATACGGCCTTGTCACGCGGAACTGCTCCTTTCCAATAACGCTCATCGCATCAGCGACATGAACCATTCCACCGTCTCCGGCTCATAGTGGGAGAAGAACGCGCTCTCAGCAGTGTCCAGGGCGGCGATAGCGGCCATGTCGTCCTCGTTCAGGGTAAAGTCAAATACATGGAAGTTTTCCTCCATCCGCTTGACGTGGACAGACTTGGGAATGACTACCACACCGCTTTGGAGCAGAAAGCGCAGCGCGGTCTGGGCTACGGTTTTGCCGTATTTGGCGCCGATCTCGGTCAGGACGGGGTTGGTGAACATCTGGTTCCGGCCCTCGGCAAAGGGACCCCAAGATTCGATCTGGGTATGATGCTTCGCCAGCACCTCACGGGCGACCTTCTGCTGCTGGAATACATGGGTCTCCACTTGGTTGACCGCGGGCGTTACCTCGGCAAAGGTGGTCAGGTCGATAAAGCGGTCGGGGTAGAAATTGCTCACGCCGATCGCGCGGACCTTGCCGTCGCGGTAGGCCTTTTCCATCGCCCGATAGGTACCGTAGTAATCCCCAAAGGGCTGGTGGATGAGCAGCAGGTCCACATAATCGGTCTGAAGGGCTTGCAGGGAGGCGTCGATGGAAGCAGCAGCCTTTTTCTCGCCGGCGTTGGCGATCCATACCTTGGTGGTGAGGAACAGCTCGTCACGGCTGATGCCGCTCTTGCGCCAGGCGTCGCCCACGCCATGCTCGTTGCCGTAGGCCTGGGCGGTGTCGATGGAGCGGTAGCCCACGCGGATAGCGTCGGCCACGCACCGTTCGGTTTCAGCCGCGGCCACCTGATATACGCCGTAGCCTAGTTGGGGCATCCTGACCCCGTTGTTCAATGTTACATAATCCATGGTGTTTCCTCCTGTTTTGATCGATGTAATTATGTTTTGAGCGGTCCGTAAAAATACAGGGGCGGTCGCGCCGCCGTCCACCAGAAAGTCCGCGCCGGTGATGAAAGCGCTGCGGCTGCCGATGAGCAGCTCGGCCACACCCGTCACCTCGCCCGATGTGCCGGGGCGGTCTGCCGGGCAGTTGGTGAACATGTTCTTATAAAAATCCCCGCACGGGCCATTAAATTCGTCGAGCTCCAGAGGCGTGACGATGATGCCGGGGGAGGGAGAGCAAGTGTTCTGTGGGAGTGGTGGCCAATTGTTCGTCCTCCTCTATTGTACCAGCGGCAGCCTTGACGGGGAATCTCCAATGTGTTAGCATGGTATCAACCTATTGTTAATACATAAGGAGGGGCTATGCTCAACCCATTACTTACTACCTTCCTGACGGTGGCGGACTGCGGCAGCTTTACCAGTGCCTCCAAGCGGCTGTTTATTTCAGCCACGGCGGTGATGAAACAGATGGACGTGCTGGAAGCGCATTTGGATTTGCGGCTGCTCGAACGCACCCCGCACGGCGTGCGCCTTACCGCGGCGGGGGAAATGATTGCGCGGGATGCGAGGTTTTTACAGGACTACGCAAGACGGTCGGTGGACAGCGCCCGGGCTGCGACAGCCGATGCGGAAACCACCTTCTGCGTGGGGACCTCGCTGCTCAACCCTGCCAAACCATTCATGGATCTGTGGTACCAGGTCAATCGGGCGTTCCCCGGCTACAAGCTCCATCTGGTCCCTTTTGAGGACGACCATCAGGGTATCCTTGCCGAAATTGGCAGACTGGGAGAGAAGTTCGACTTCCTTGTGGGGGTGTGCGACTCCCGCGCGTGGCTGGACCAATGCAGTTTTCTGGCGCTGGGTACCTATAAATGCATGGTGGCGGTACGGCGGGAGCATCCTCTGGCCGCAAAGAAGCGGCTGACGCTTTCCGACCTGCATGGGCAGACCCTGATGATGGTGAAGGCGGGGGATTCAGGCCTTAACGACAGGCTGCGCGCGGAGCTGCGAAAGAACCATCCGCAGATCCAGGTGGAGGACACCCCTCGGTTTTACGATATTTCCGTGTTCAACCGCTGCGCGGAAACAGGGCATGCGCTACTTACGCTGGAATGCTGGCAGGATGTCCACCCGGGACTGGTCTCGCTTCCGGTGGAGTGGGAGTACGCTGTTCCATACGGCCTGCTTTATGCCACGTCGCCCTGTCCGGATGTGGAGCGGTTTGTACGGACAGCGGAACGCGCGGCCGACCGGATTCGGACGGAGAAAAATCAGCATGCCCCATGAGGTGAAGTGAAATGGAACTGGGACTGACCTTCCCCCTGCAGCGATTCCTGAAAATGAAAGCGCCCGACTACGGCACACAGACGGACCGGCGCTTTTGCTGGGATCTGCATGTGATAGATCTGCGGGGCAGGAAATGCTTGCTCGTGGTCCATTGTCACAGCCGCTATGCATTCGTGCGCTATGATGCGATGCCCTTTCAGTGGGCGGATATCCCCGCACTGTTCCGTATCGGGCTGACGGACAGCCTCACAGCCGCCGGTTTTCCGGCAGCGCGGATTGAGGAGTATCTCGGTCAGGCGGGGGAGCCGTATGCCACCCGCACCCATGGCCGGCGGGAAGTGGCGTTTCTCAATCGGGCGTGGGAGGATGTGCTGGCACTCGATCTGTGGCTGGATACCAGCTGCCAGGCGCAGCCCTTGCTGGATTATTCCGTGAACGTCCGTCCGGGCCGGTGCGTGGGATTCGAGGGATTGGGGACGGGACTGAAGCGGATCGCGTGGACATTGGGGGCTGAGACTGCCGCGGCGTTGTAAAAGCGCGTTCGTTGTATTATCCAACGGAAGCGGTATAATGAAAAGGCGGAGGATATTGGATAAGGATGGTAGCAGCCAATGAAGCGGATATTTTTTGTAGAAGACGACCTGAGTCTGATCGGCGGCCTGTCATTTGCCCTGAAAAAGCAGGGATATGAGATCGACATCGCGCGAACCAGCATGGAAGCGGAACAACTGTGGCAGGATGGAACCTATGATCTGGTCATTCTGGACGTGGCACTTCCGGACGGCTCGGGCTATGATCTGTGCAGGAAGATCCGGGAAACATCCAGGGTGCCGGTCATGTTCCTGACCGCGGCGGACGAGGAGACCGACATCACCATGGGGCTGGACATCGGCGGCGACGATTATATTACCAAGCCTTTCAAGCTGGCGGTATTCCTTTCCCGCGTCAATGCGCTACTTCGCCGGAGCGAAAACTTCAGCCAGACCGAGCCAGAACTCAACTCCAACGGCATCAAGGTGTTGCAGCTCAAGCGGGAGGTCTATAAAAACGGGGCACCGATCGACCTGACGGCCAGCGAATACAAGCTGCTGTGCCTGTTCATGGAGAACCCAGACATCGTGCTTTCGCCGGAGCAGATTTTGGGCAGGCTGTGGGACTGCGAGGAAAACTATATCGACAGCAGCACCCTAACGGTCTATATCCGCCGGCTGCGCACGAAAATCGAGGACGACCCTGCCAATCCGCAAAACATCGTGACTGTCCGTCGGATGGGCTATAAGTGGAATACAGCAGGGCGGGATGCGTGATGAAAATACTGGTGAACCGGAAAATCAAGCGGCTGTTCTGCGCAGTACTGCTGATAATCGCTGCATTTTCCATCTTTTCAGTTGCCTGTGCTGCGATGGAATTACAGCATGCGGCGGTTTATGTGCTTTTGGCGTGTGCCGGCATGGGGATTGCTGTTTTCGCTGCGTTGTATCTGTATTTCCGGGCGCAGAGCAGGATGATCGAAAACGCCGCGGCGCAGATCGAAGACTACATCGCGGGGAATCGGAACGCCCGGATCGAATGCGACGAAGAAGGCGAACTGTACCGCCTGTTCCACGAGGTCAACTCGCTTGTCGCTGTCCTGAACGCCCATGCCGAAAACGAAGGACGCGCCAAACGGTTTATGAAGGATACCATTTCGGACATTTCCCACCAGCTGAAAACCCCGTTGGCTGCGCTGAATATCTATAACGGCATCATACAGCAAGATGCAGACGATGCACAAACCATCCGGGAATTTGCATCCCTGTCCGAGCAGGAGCTCGACCGGATCGAAACGCTGGTCCAGAACCTGCTCAAAATCACCAAGCTGGATGCGGGAACGATCGTGATTGACAAGGCGGAGCACAACATATCCGAAATGATGGGCAAGATCGAAACACAGTTTGCCTACCGGACGGAGCAGGAGGGGAAAACGCTGATCTTGTCCGGTGATGATACGGCAACGTTGTGGTGCGACCGGAACTGGCTGATGGAAGCGGTGGGCAATCTCGTGAAAAACGCCCTGGACCATACCGCCCAAGGTGATGAAATCCGCATCACATGGCGGGCATTTGCGTCGGTTGTCCAGATCGTGGTGCGCGACAACGGCAGCGGCATCCACCCGGAGGACCTGCCGCATATTTTCAAGCGCTTTTACCGCAGCCGCTTTTCCAAGGATACGCAGGGGATCGGGCTGGGGCTTGCGCTGACCAGGGCGATCGTGGAAGCGCATAACGGCACCATCGAGGTGGACAGCGAGCTGAGCGCCGGCACGACCTTTACCATGAATTTTCTGATTCCTACAAAATTGTAGGCTGTGTGTCATCCTGCAGTAGGGCGCGCATGGTACTCTTTCTATACCGAATCAGAAAGAGGTGTGAGACCGAATGGATCTATTAGAGGTGCAAAACGTTTGCAAAACCTATGGGAGCGGCGAAGCTGCCGTACACGCATTGAAAAACGCGAGCTTCACGGTTCCCAAAGGTGAATTTGTCACCGTGGTCGGGGAGTCCGGATCGGGCAAGAGCACGCTGCTCAATCTGATCGGCGCGCTGGACACGCCGACCTCCGGCAAGGTATGGATCGACGGCAGGGATATTTTCTCCATGAAGGAGCGCAGCCTGACGATTTTCCGCCGCCGGAACATCGGCTTTATCTTCCAGAGCTTTAACCTGATCCCGGAGCTGACCGTGGAACAGAATATCGAATTTCCCGTTTTGCTGGACTATCGGAAGCCGGACAAAGCCTATCTGGAAGAGCTTCTGACTGTGCTCAATTTGCAGGAACGCCGCCATCATCTGCCCAGCCAACTGTCCGGCGGCCAGCAGCAGCGCGCGGCGATCGGGCGCGCGCTGATCACCCGTCCTGCGCTGATCCTTGCCGACGAGCCGACGGGCAACCTCGATACGCAGAACAGCAGCGAGGTCATTGCCCTGCTGAAGCAGGCTTCCAGAAGCTATGAGCAGACCATTATCCTGATTACCCACAGCCGGAGCATTGCGCAGACCGCGGACCGGATTTTGCGGGTATCCGACGGCGTGCTGACCGATTTCGGGAGGTGTCGGGAATGAGGAGCTATCTCAGCCTGATCCCGATCTCGGCAAAGGTGCACCGGCGGCAAAACCGCATGACGCTGCTTTGCATCATCTTTGCGGTGTTCCTTGTCACGGCGATTTTCAGCATGGCGGATATGCTGGTGCAGTCTGAGACCATGCACACAAAGGAAACGCACGGGAACTGGCATATCCAGATCCAGAATATCACGGAAAGCGACGCGCAAACGATCCGCACGCGCACGGATGTGGCCGCCGCATCGTGGTATGATGTGGTCAACCTTGATCAGAGCAGGGCATATACGATCGACGGCAGGCAGGCTGCCCTGTGCGGTATCGAAGAACCCTTCCGAACGGATATCATGCGCTACTTTGACGAGGCTTCCAGTGTGCAGGCGGATGATGCAGCCATCCTCACACCGAATGCGAAGGAGCTGCTCGGCGTAGCAGTGGGCGACAGTTTGGTACTGGACACGCCTGCCGGCAGCTATACATTCCGTGTAACGGGCTTTCGCAGCGACGACAGTCGGTACGCCAACAACAACGGCAGCGGCGAGACGACAGCCTTGCTGGTGGATGAGGATCAGGTCGGCGTGTTCATGAACATATCCGCGTTCCGCAGGATCATGCAGGATAACGGCGATACGGGCAGCGCCTCGTATTATGTGCAGTTTGGCAGCCATGCCAACATGAAAAAGGCGATCGCGGAGATCAAGGAACAGTGCGGTCTGGCGGATGCGGACGTCCAGCAGAACTTTATCCTCATGGGACTGGCAGGGCTGAGCGACAATACGCTGGTGAAAAACGTGTATCCGCTGGTTATTATTTTGTTCCTGCTGGTGCTGATCGCAGGCGTGCTGATGATTTCGGGCAGCCTGAACAGCACGATCGCCCAGCGGACGCAGTTCTTCGGCATGATGCGCTGCGTCGGCATGAGCAAACAGCAGGTCGTCCGCTTCGTGCGGCTGGAGGCGCTAAACTGGTGCAAAACAGCCGTGCCGATCGGCGTGTTGCTCGGCACATGCCTCGCGTGGGGTCTGAACGCGGTGCTGCGGTATCTGGTCGGCGGCGAATTTTCCGAAATTCCGGTGTTCGGGGTGAGCGCAGTCGGCATTGTCAGCGGTGCGGTGCTCGGCGTGCTGACGGTTTGGATCGCGGCCCAATCCCCGGCAAAGCGCGCAGCAAGGGTTTCGCCGATTGCAGCGGTGTCCGGCAATGCGGCGGACGGAAAGCGCAAACCGCACAGGGCAAAGGCGCGTTTTTTGAAGATCGAGTCCTCGCTGGGTGTTTCCCATGCGGTTTCGGCAAAGAAAAACCTGTTCCTGATGTCGGGCTCGTTCGCACTCAGCATCATCCTGTTCCTGTGCTTTTCCGTGCTGGTGGAGCTGCTGGGGTGCCTGCTGCCGACGTCGCTGTCCGCGCCCAATCTGACGATCGCAAGTAGTGCTTACTCCAATACGGTGAACCATGCGCTGGTAGACACAATCAGCGGCATGGAAGGCGTGACGCATGCGTATGGGCGGATGTATGCGGAAAATATTCCGGCAGCATTCGATGTGGATACAGAGCAGACGACGGTGGATCTGATTTCTTATGACGAGTCACAACTGGGCTGGCTCCCAGACGATGATATGCTGCGGAAGGGGAGCGACCTGTCCAAGGTATATGGGGACAGCGGCTATGTGCTGGCCATCTGGGATAAGGATGTTCCGCTTGATGTCGGGGACAAAATCCAGCTCGGCGGTTTCGAGGTGGAGATCGCCGGTATGCTGAAATACAGCCCGTTTTCCAACAGCGGCCGGACGGATGGGGAGATCATCCTCATCTGCTCCGAGGAAACCTTTACGCGGCTGACAGGCATGCGGGATTATGCGATCATCGACATACAGGTGGCGAAGAGCGCGGCCGACCAGGATGTAGCTGCAATCCGTGATCTGGTAAACGGCCGGTACGAATTTACAGACAGGCGGGACGAGGGCGACCGAAGCACCTATTGGGCATTCAGCCTGTTTATCTACGGGTTCCTGGCAGTCATCGCCCTGATTACCGTGTTCAATATCGTCAACAGCATTTCCATGAGCGTGTCCGCAAGGATGAAGCAATATGGCGCCATGCGGGCGGTGGGGATGGACGGGCGACAGTTGACAGGGATGATAGCGGCGGAAGCGGCTACCTATGCGTTTTCCGGCTGTATCATAGGCTGCGCGGCAGGGCTGTCGCTGAGCAGGCTGCTGTATGACAAGTTGATTACCAGTCATTTCCCCTATCACACATGGAGCCTGCCGGTGCCGGCGCTTTGTATCATTTTGCTGTTTGTGCTGAGTGCGACGGCCGCAGCGGTCTATGCGCCGTCCAAACGGATACGCCGTATGGCGATCACAGAAACCATAAACGAATTGTGACAATATTGGCATATATGGAAAAACGGAGCGCCCTGAACGATTTGGTTGAGGGCGCTCTTATATTGCTGGATTATAAGAAAGCCATATGAAATAGCGTCAGGAATACGAAGTGAGATGATGTCTGACAAACGATAAATGGTTTGCAAACGGATGCTGCATGGAAATGCTCAAAAAACTGAGAACATTTATAGTATGGAAAAGAATGGCGGATTGAGTTGAAATAATAAAGCTGGGAAATGATAAATAAATATTAACCAGACAGATCAGTTGGGATGCACTGTTAGGGAAATTTTAACAATTAACTATAATAGTAAAATCCCATCAATGTGTAGGCGAAAATAGGGGAGGGGCAAGACCAGCTATAAAAGGTCAAGAGGTTAGTACGAAAAAGGTGGAAGAAAGATGAGAAGTGATCAGGGTATGATAAGGTGCCGCGGAGCAGTCTGCGGTTGAGAGGGATGCAGTATGTAAGAAGCGATGATCTCAATAAATTCAGAGGCGGTAGGGATACAGGTCAGGGGATAGCCAGCTATCTTGCACAACAGGATGGGATTGATCTTATAGGCCCTTTCCACAGCGGTTCGGATACTGCGCTCTACAGTAGTCCACTGACAGTGAAAGTGTAAAGCAGCTTCCATGTAGATTTCCTAAAACAGGAAAAGCGCTATTTGTCGCTATTGTTCGGTATTATTCGACACGTTTTGTCTCTGGGTGGTACCGGCTGCCACAGCCTTTCCTCTTTAAGGATGGTGTGGATGGTGTTGCATAACTTTCTGGAAACAGAGCAGATGGTGGTGAGATGGTGTTTGCCGCGGGCAAGGAGGGATTGATAATACTCTGAGAGAACGGGGGCGTAAAAAGCCGCCCTTGAGGCGGCAAGCCAGACAGCCTTCCGGAGATAGGGCGAACCGCGTTTGGAAATTTCCTGCCGGGTTCCGATAAACTCTCCGTACTGTGTGACCCGCACATCCAACCCGGCAAAGGCAGCCAGCTTGTTGGGGGCGTCAAAGCGGTGGATGTCTCCAGCTTTGCTCAAAATAAAGGATGTCCTAAATGCCAGGAATGGTAGTGATGTAGCTGCCGGTCTGCTTCAGCAGAGAGGATATTTGAGCCTCCAGCTCCACGATTTGTCCCTCCAGAAACGCCAATGTTCAATGAGTTGCCGGCTCTGAAATACAAAAGCGTCCTTGGCAAAGTTCACCCCGAAAGAATCGGCTGCCGCAGCTTTCTCTTTTCCTAATCGGCCGTGGCTGGCTTTCGCCAGAAGATTAGAGAGTATGCGGGTGGAAACGGACAACAACTCCTCCGGCGTGGGATATTGGGAGAGTATTTTTGGGGAGGCAGCGCCAAAGGTGTCTGAAAACAAGTGACAGATTCGTGACGAAGAACTGTCCGAAGCGCATGATCTGGGCGATAATGAAGCTGTCCTTCCGGTCATTCTTTGTCTGTAAATACATTATACGAGGAGAAAATACCTGATGCTGTATGAAATCCACATGATTAAGAATTATCCGCCGACCAATTTGAACCGTGACGATACCGGCGTGCCAAAAATCTGCATGTTTGGTGGGGCGCAGTTTCCGTCGCATTACGAGTGCGAACCGGAGTAGTCGAACTTGACATTGATGACGCGCCAGGATGGCAGGGGGGAGATGGGCAGCCGTCAATTTGAGCAGAGACGCGTGTGGCGCGGCGTGATAGCAAGGAGGAGAATGATGTATCTGACAAGAATTGACTTGCGCCCGCAAGTGCGCGCGATTCAACGGGCGATGGGAGACTGCCAGCAGATGCGCCGTCTGGTAAGCGGACTGTTTCAAAGCGGCAGAAAAGAATCTGAAATCCTATACCGCCTGCGTGCTGATCGGGGGATGACGGCGCAGTACCTGTATTCAACTACACCAGTAGATCAGAGCGCGTTGACTGCAGGGATGGCTTTTGCCGGCGAACGGGATCTGACAGATTGGTTAAAGGAATTAGGGCAGATTTGGAGGGGGGATCTTCTGACTGCCCCAACTAAAAAAGTGGCGGCGGAGGGACATTAAAACAGCCGCCGACGGATCCTGCGTGAAAAAACAGGGCGGCTGGAATGGCCCTTGCACAAGGCGGCGCAATACGGATTTGATCTGTTGCAGGCAAACGAGAAGGAAAGCGTCCACATGATGGGAAATCATGCGCGGGAGCAAGGCGGAAGAATGCATTGGTGCTGGAAAAGCATATGGAATGGGAATGCCTTTGTTGCGGAGGCAAGGATGAAAAATTTGCAGGAACTGCCGAAATTAAGGGACAGCATTACATATCTCTACTTGGAGCATGCTGCTATTGAGCAGAATGATGCTGCTATTATTGCCATTCCAAAAGATGGACTTCCTATTCCGATTGCAGCCATGACCTGCTTGTTGCTTGGATCGGGAACAAGCGTGACCCATGCGGTGTTCGTGCAATTTGTGAAAATGGATGTATGGCGATCTGGTGCGGTGAAGGAACTACCTGTTTTATGCGGCGGGAATTGGAGAGATGAGAAGCGCAAAGAATCTGCTCTGTTCATGGATGAAGAACTGCATATGCAGGCGGTGAGGCGGATGTACGCACTCCGCTTCCCAAAAGTAAAAACAGATCACCTGACCTTGCAGCAAATTCGCGGCATGGAGGGGATCCGCGTACGTAAAGCGTATGAGCTTGCCCGCCGTATAACTGGCGTTAAGTGGAATAAGCGTTTCTACAAAAATCAGGATTGTGATATGGTGGGTCCGGTCAATCAAGCGATGTCGGAAGCCGATGCGATGCTTATGGTATGGCTTGTGCCATGCTGCAATCGTATCGCTGGGCTGCTCTCCAGGGCGTGGCTTTATTTACGCCGGCAAACAGTTGTCATTCGTATATGATATTGCAGATTTATATAAGGCGGAGACGACCACCTCAGCAGCATTCGAGGCGGACAGTATCACGACATATCATCAAAGGAAACCTGTATGCGCTGTAGGAAATATGTTCCAATGATAGGCTCTGCATACGCGGGGATGGAGTAGCTACTTTCAATCTTAACGAAGTGGAGATTTAGAACTTGACATTCTTTGTTGGTTCCAAGTTTCCACTATGCGAACGGTATTCCTGCCTTTCGTTGATGTAGGTATGGACTACTTCATGCACTTCCACAGAAATCTGTTTGGGATGATACGCCGTACCGTTAATTCGTACTTCAAGTGATACATTAAACGTATCCCAAAGCCACAATACATTGCAGAGCGGCATCCTTTTACACCTTGAAAATGCTGTTTCGGACCTGTTTGTTCATCAAATCGATTACACAGGATAGGCATGGAGCATCGAGCTGCAATTGCACTGTGACATCAAAAAAGATTCTGTAAAAAGGCGGTCAGTCAAGGCCACACAGGGGATTAAATGTGGCTTTTTCAGAAGAACCTCCCAGCAAGTAATCTGTGTAAATTTTGATTTTTGTGCAAATGACTGAACAAGAGCAATTTGGGGCACACGTTGCTCTGTTTCGTATCTGCTCAACACTTGTTTGAAGGTTCCAAGCCACTATGCAATCTAACTCTGAGACATATTTCGTTTTTTGGGGGATCTCGCACAAGGGGGATTCCCCTAAAAATATAATGGCGCTATTCCCCCTCAAAGTTTTGTATAGGAACAAGACAATCAATGTATTTTAACGCACCGTACCGCAAAGTAAGACAGTAATTTCACCCGAAAGCGCACCGTTTTTCCAAAACCGCAAGCGTCGAAGCGGTTTTGGAAAAAACAAGACTGGGAGGTGGGGCGTTTCCTTTTTCAGTATTGCGGTGCGTCCGCCAGCTTTTCCTGCCATAGCTCGAACAACGCTTCAATATCGCTTTTGAATTCGGCTTCGGTCTGCGTCTCCTTTTGGGTCAGTACCTCCAACACCTCAAAAACGAATGTCCAGCCACCGTTTTGCCAGTCCGCCTGCAGGGCGTGGTCGGTGCAGGAACCGGTCATCTGCGCGAACTGGAAGCGGTTTTCGCTGCCGCGCAAGTCGAGCGTGCGGCGTAGCAGGATGCGTCCGGTCTGTGTGTTGCGGATCTGGAAAACCCCGCCCCGCTGGCGGCGCGCCTTGTAGGCTGCCACGGCTTTGCGCCGCTGCTGCTTTTCCATGGGAAGCTCCTTCCTTTGAATTTACTAAATTACTAATTTACTAATATTATAACGGTTGGAACAGCGTTTGTCAATGAAAAATCCCCCGCCGGCAGGCGGGGGAGATTAAACAGCATTATTTGCGGAGGAATTTGACCGCGCTCATAGCGGCCTGCGCTCCGTCCGATACGGCCTTGGAGACCTGTAGTAGCCCTCCCGTGCAGTCTCCGGCCGCAAACAGGCCGGGGACTGCGGTTGCCATGCCGATATCGGTCTGGATGCGGCCGTTTTCAAGCTGAGCGCCCAGCTTGCGGGCAAAATCCGCGCTGCCTGCCGTGCCGTAGGCGATGAACACACCGTCCACCGGCAACGGTTCGCCGCTTTCAAAGACGACCTGCGTCACCCGATCGGTACCTTCGACCGCCGTGACCGGACGGGTATCGACCGACAGGCCGGCGGGGACAGCCGCCTGTAGCGCGCCGCCCGCTGTCAGCAGCGTAACAGAGGACGCGACCGGCAGCAGGGTGCGAGTCTCCTCCAGTGCATACTCTCCCTGCCCCAGCACAGCGACCGGCTTGCCGCGGTAAAAGAAAGCGTCGCATACCGCACAATAGCTGACGCCGCGCCCCTCAAATTTCAGTACGCCCGGGATTGGGGGGACCGCGCGCGGCGCGCCCGTTGCCAGAATAACCGCGTCCGCAGGGAACGCGCCGCCTGTGGATTTGACAGAAAAGCCGACTTCCGCGTATTCGATACCGGTGACCTCGGCTTCGGTAAGGGTCACGCCCAGACGGGCGGCCTGGGCGCGGCCGCGCGCCAGTAGGTCGGGACCCGAAAGCGGCTCGACAAAGCCGAAATAGTTCTCGATTTTTTCCGTCCTGCCCAGCGCGCCGCCATCCTTATACAGTACGGTGGTTGGAATATTAGCACGCGCGGCATAGATTGCGGCACTCAGTCCGGCCGGCCCGCCGCCGACAATGAGGATAGATGGCATAACGGCTCCTTTCGTTTATCCGGCGGTTTGTGCGTCGAACCACTCTTGATAAGCGGTTTGCAGCCTGTCCAGCCGGTCGGCGTCGCGGCCGCCGACCGGCCGCCCGTCAATCTCGCTGACCGCAATACAGTGCGAGCCAGTAGACAGGATCATGATTTCATCTGCCTGTAGCAATTCATCGACCGTGAACGGCGCGATGCGCGACGGAATGCCGAGCTTACCGCACAGCTCGAGGAAGTGCTTGCGTGTGATGCTGGGCAGGATCAGCTCGTCCGCTGGCGGGGTACAGAACACACCGTCCTTAAGCATCGCAAGGCCGGAATGGGCGCCCTCGGTCACGCGCTCGCCCCGATGGAATACGACCTCGTCGCAGCCGGCCTCGGCTGCCCGCTGCATGGCCATGCAGTTGGGGATGAGGTTGAGCGTTTTGATGTTACAGTGCAGGAAGCGGGTGTCCTCAACCGTAATCAGCTTGTAGGGCCTGTCCTGCCTGTCGAGGCTGCACGCCTCGGAAAAAGCCATCAGGGTGGATTTTGCACCCTTGGGGAACGCGTGCATGCGGTGTGCCGCCGCGCGGGTGGACTGCCAGTAGAGCATATGCGGCGCGTCCGAATCCAGACGGGCGACAAGGTCGTTCAGCACGGCGGCGAGTGCGTCCCGCTCCATTGGCGGATCGATACGGAGCAGCGCCAGGCTGTTATAAAAGCGGTCAAGATGGTCCGCGAGCGCGAATATTTTTTTGTTCCGCACCATAGCGGCGTCGTAAACACCGTCGCCAAAGTAAAGGCCGCGGTCGGTGATCGGTGCGCGGATCTCGTCGATGCGGCCGATCGCGCCATTGTAGTAGGCAATATCTTTCATAAGGGGAAGCCTCCTTTCTCTCTGTGATTCCAGTATAACGGCTTTGGACGGGCTTTGCAAGAGCGGCCGGAATATGATAGAATAACAAAACAGAGGGAGGGATAGCACATGAAAACGCTGCTGCACATCTGTTGCGCGCCCTGCTCGATCGCCTGCATCGATACGCTGCGGCAGGAGGGCATCGAGCCGGTGGGATTTTGGTACAACCCGAATATCCATCCGTTTACGGAATATAAGATGCGCAAGAATACGCTGGTCGAGTATGCGAAAAGCATTGACCTCAAGCTGGAGATCGAAAATGAATACGGCCTGCGGCGGTTTATTGAGGGGGTGTACCCCAATTTTGACAACCGCTGCACATTCTGCTATACTCTGCGGTTTGAAGAAACCGCACGCTATGCGGCGGAGCATGGGTTTGACCAGTTCACGTCCACGCTGTTCGTCAGCCCGTACCAGAACCATGCGCTCATGCGCGAGGCGGCCGAGCGGGCGGCGGAAAAATACGGCGTGCAGTACCTGCACAGGGACTTTTCGCCCCGCTTCCGCGAGGGGCAGGACAGGGCGCGTGAACTGGGCCTGTACATGCAGAAATACTGCGGCTGCATCTTCTCGGAAGAAGACCGCTATAAAAAGAAGCCGAAAAAGAAAAAGCCGGAAGTGGATGCTTTACAAACTGCGGAAAAGCTGGTATAATACTTTTTGTACCCGCGCCCGTAGCTCAGCTGGATAGAGCGTTGGACTCCGACTCCAAAGGCCGTGCGTTCGAATCGCATCGGGCGTACCACGAAAAGCCGCTTGTTTGATAAAACAGGCGGCTTTTTTGTTTGCGCACCGCCATGACATAATATTTTTTCGCTGCTGCTGAGAAATAATTATCTTATAATAATGCTGGCCGAAAATGATTCGATTATAATGATATTGTGAATCAAGCAAAGAGGGATTTGGAAATGACGATCCTGGAATTCCTGAGCGATGCAATGCTTTTGCAGGATGATGAACTGAATCAGCGGCTGCTTCCGCCTGTATATATGCGCCACCTGAAAAAGAGCGAGCTTTTGATCCGTGAAGAGGATATGCAGACCAACGTATATTTCCTCATGAATGGGGTGTTGCGCGGTTATTTCATTGACGGAGAGGGGGCTGATCGATACGGTCAGCAACAAGCATATGTGGGGGCATAATTGGTGAAAAAGGAGTAATCAGCCTGATTTTGACCTGCGCCCTGCTGGTTGGCATGTGCTGGTGTGGGCGTTCGCGGCATACCAGCGCGCGCAGCCGGAGATCTGGGACGGCACGGCTGCGGAAAGCTATGCTGGCGGCAGCGGCACAGAAAGCGCTCCTTACCTGATCGCAAACGGCGCGCAGTTGGCAAAATTCGAGCAGGCGGTCAATGACGGTACATTTGGCCTTCGCTATGCGGCGCTGACCAATGATATCTATCTCAATGATACGAGTGAGCGGCAGAGCTGGGATGAAGACACCGCGTCGAAAAACCAATGGACGCCGATCGGCAATGTAACCAATACTTTTCGTGGACAATTGGATGGGAGGGGCTATGCCGTCCGCAGTGTGTACATCAATTTACCGGAGCAGGAAAAAGTCAGGCTTTTGGGGTTATTCGAAAGTTGAATAGAGCTGGACGAATGTACAAAATCTTTCACTGGAAGAATCCCTGATTATCGGAAAGGAAAATGTTGGGGGTATCGCAGGTTATGCAAGGTGGTCAAATAGCGGAAACTATTCAACCATTTCCAATTGCCATAGCGCTGCCGTGCAGGGAGGTGACCGTACAGGCGGAATTATTGGCGGCATGGAAGATAATTGGTGTGAGATTATAATTGATAAAAACTCAAACAGCGGAAAATAACCGGCAATATCCATGTGGGTGGTATCACTGGTTATTGTGATATATTCCGGATAAAAAACTGCTATAATGTTGGCACGATCATCGGTGAACATGATGTTGGCGGGATCATGGGGCTTGCACATAAAAGCGTCAGTGATTGCTGGAATCTGGGTAATGTGTCCGGCCGCACCAAAAGTGTTGGCGGCATTGCCAGTGCGATAACATACCGCCAAGGGGCTGGCAACGACGTGGCAATCGAACGCTACTTCAACGCCGGCAGGCATCGTTGCATCAATCGCTGGATCGGTGCGCCTGAACGGCGTTTATAATGCCGGCACGGTGCAGGGCGAGCCTGTGGCTATGCTGAGCGCAAGCGCCGCGCTGAATTACTCCTGCTATCTGGATGAAACAGGTACAGCGACCGACGCGCAGGCCAGAACCGCCCGCGAGTTGAAAAAGCGGAAGACCGTGCATGAGCTGAACGGCGACGACGATGTTTGGATCCGCGACACTGGCTACTACAACAGCGGCTATCCGTTGATTTCCACGATCGACTACTCAGTTTATGTGCAGTATGTACCCATGACGACGCCGGACCGGCCGATCGGCGCAGCGGAATTCAGCCAGACGGAATATGCCGTGGATATTTCGATGTTCATGCAGATCGATACGGAGGTCGAGCTGACGCAGGCGGATATCGAGTGGTATTCCTCAGATGAAACGGTCGCGCCGCTTGTTCCGGAGCAGCAGAGCTTTCTGGAACTGACCGAGGAAGAACAGGCCGCGCTGGGCTACCGGTATCTGGCCGGAGTCAAAATCGCCTGTGGAAATGCAGGCAGCAGCGTGGTTCCCTGCGCAATTGATAACATCGGCGACCGGTTGCCGCCTTGTCGTCGGGCAGGAAACGCCGGATTTTGAGCTGAGTCTGTGCCGCGCCACGATACAGTTTGCAGAAAAGGAGGATGGAAGCCTCCAGGACCAAACCACATATAGCGACCTGCTCTACAACGATACCCCCCGGTGAAACCCTGCTTCAGCTTCTGGAGGAGGGCGGCTTTGTCGATTCCGCTAAGTGGTGGACAGCGTTGGAAAACTGCCATGAAAAGCTGCACGGGGGACGCATTGACCGATTTTATAGGAAAGAGCTGTGTGACAGCCAGTATCTAGGAGGCCGGCTATCTACTGAATGAGTTCATTTGGAAAGGTATCAAGCTGGTAATGTTGCCGGAACTGGAAACCATCCATGCCGCCTATAAAGGGATGGGGTTTATCGTCAATTTCTTGACGGATAATGATAAGAAAATTGAACAGATGAGCAAGCTGGCGGCTACTGTGATCGTGGAATCGCTGTTAAATCAGGTGTATTCGGACACAAAAAACGAATTCCTGACGGGAATACAGGCGGATGAAGAAGAAAACATCAGGCTTGCCCAAAATTATCTGGCCGCCGTCGATCTGGGATACGGCGCGCTGCTCTAAGATTGTGATGAGGCCATCCGCTATTACGAAATCTGTTGGGATGCACTTTTCGTGGGGGATGAAACGTTTGACAAATTAATCGAGCAGGTGAGCGGGAAAAAGGATGGCTATGCCGCACGCTTTGAGGAACCCCAAACCGGCTAGATCGAATTTTTGAAAGACAATGAGAAGCATCGTGATCTGTATGAGCAATATAAGCGGCTGGAAGAATGGCAGGCCAGAAAGTATACCGCCGCCTGTCCGTTGGCCGTTTATGTATACCAAAACGGCCAACAGGATCCGGTAGCGTGGGTAGAGGATAACCAGCCCGTCTGCGCCGAGGGAAGCATGATCTCGGTTGTTATCGAGGGCGACCAGAAGATCTTTTTGTTCTATGACAATGCACAGTACGGTTTCCGTTATGTCGGAAACGGCGCCGGCAACCTGGATGTGACGATTCAGGAGTTTGATCAGGCGGGGGCGCTCGCACGCACAGTCGCCTATATCGCTTTGCCGCTGTCCGTAGGACAGGCCTACACCTCGAAGGGAACCAAGAGCGAGGGGGGCAACGATCTCTTATACGATGGTGTAGAGGCAAACGGGCGGTGACACGGATCAGACCATACCTCCTGCTGTGGACACCCAGACCGATGCAAGTATCAGGCGGATATCGTGCAGGGCAGCTTCTCGATCGGCAATGAAGAGGGGCGACTGTGCTGTGGATAAATTTATCAGCCAACAAAGCTGCCGGTTCGGGGCGAGGCAGGAGAGGAGAAATGTTTGTGGTACCCCAGTATGGAAGTGCGCTGAACGTAGGAAGTGTTTTAGTGTACTGAAGATTATCTTCCTTAGACCCAACGGCCAAGGGATATAATGCAACATCGCGCCAAGTATAGGTCATATGTCGGCGTTCAATACGCCTGCCGACCAAAAGTGTACGAAGGTTTTCCTTTATAAACAACGGATAAAATAAAAATGGAGAACCGTCTTTACCTGCTGTATAAAACACAGGCAAAGACGGTTTGTTTTATTTGTCCTCGTCGCCTTTCAATAGCCGAGCATAGTAGCACGATGTACCATACAGAGCAGCGGCAGGATTGTGACCTAAAACACGGTTTTCGGTAATAGCAGTTGTGCAAAACGCATTGGAATATTTGTAGAATAGACTGTCGTGGCCAACACATAAACCAACGACGATATTCAAATCGGTTTGCGCTTTGTTGAGACGTTCCGCCCGCATGATAGGGTTGCATATAGAAACGCCAACCTCCTCACACTCTTTCGGAATTCCAATGCAGCTTTTGGACGTAGCTCCGACTTTGCAGATAACACCATATACATCAAACCCATGTACATGCAAAATGCGCGCCAAAATACGAGATCCCTCAATTAGACCGTCACAAGTAGCGATCCCCGTTTTTAAGCGCTTATTTTACGGGCTACAGCGATGATTTCCTCAACTCGCGTCAGAAGACGGTATCCCTCGTACTCTACCTCGGCTGAAGCCAAGGAATATTTACTGTTGTCCGGTTCCATATACCGCTCCAGAATACGGTCTAACTCCCCCTCTTCCAGATTGGTCGTCAGACAAAAATCAGGCCAGTGTTTGTCCAGCGTACGGCAGTTCATAATGCCGTAGTCTACACAGCTCGGATTGATTTTCTTACCAGTCACTCCTTTTAAAATTATTATACCGAGGCTCGTTTTCAATGTCATTTTTTTTTTGCAGTAGAAATGCGAATCTCTGGGGTAGCATAACACTGATTAAAACATCTTCTTAACCACACTGTCCGCCACTGTACGGCGAAGCTGGTCCACAATATCCGGATCCGCGTCTTCGGTATTGGCATAGACCTCAACCGCGGCCTGGACCACTTGGATAGAACGTCCCATCAGCCGGATTCTTTTTGACGAGTGCAGCGCATCCAGAAGGCCTTGGGCCATTTCGCGGCTCGGTTCGCGCATGCATTGCTGGGCAAACGCTTTTACGAGGTTGTGCGGCCGCAGGCTGGACCCGCCGAGGATCAAAAGAAGGGCGCCGGGACCTGCGAAAATCAGGCTGACAGCCAGCATGGAGGTGCCGAAAATGAAATTGGCGCCAATGCCGATTGCCAGCAATGCGCCGCCGATAACCTCAAACCGGATCGCCGCCGCGCGGAAGCGCTTGTAATAAGACTGTTCTGTTGCATGGTCCATTGGAAATTGCTCCTCTCAGCAAATTAAATAATATCTGTGTCACTGCGGAAACGCAGGATCGTGGTCAAAGCGGACTGCTTGGAAAATTCCAGATGCTGCAGCATCGCGGATGCGGCAAGCTCCCAGTTCCGCGCAAGGCAGGCGTCAGCGATCTGCGCATGCTCCTCCATCGACTCCTGCAGGCGGCGGTCGATGGACTGACCGCTCATGATGCGCAGCCGGATATTCTGCGTTTGGATGCGTGCATACAGGTCAAGCAGATAATCATTCTGCAGGGCGGAAATCAGGAAAAGATGGAATCGGTCGTCCAGTTCATAGAAATCCGGACAATTATTGGTCGTTTCAAAATCGTGAAAGATTTGGGAGAAGCGCTCGATCTCATGCTGGTTGATGTTATCGCCGCAGGTGCGCAGCGCGTATGGCTCGACCAAGGTGCGCACCTCAAAAATCATGCGGATATCGCTGACGGTGATGCCGGACACAACGATGCCGCGCTTGGGAAACACCTTGAGCAGACCCTCCTGCGCCAGGCGGCTGATCGCCTCGCGGACAGGCGTGCGGGAAAAACCAAGCTCTTCCTGAAGCAGGGATTCGCTGAGCAGCTGGTTTGGAGCATATTCGCACGAAGTGATTTTGTTTTTGATAAAATGGTAAGCCTTGGACTGCATTGAGGGCTCTTTTTGGACCGCCATGATCCGCACCTCCGAAAGAGTATATAAATTAATTATATTGCGCTTTTCAGTAATATGCAATAGGGATACAAGTAAAAATAAATTGTTAATTTAGACATAATGCTTGCTTACAAATTGGTTAATCTTACAATTTTGTTTGTTTTTGATAAAGTGTCATTGACAATAATGGGAAAGGGGAATAAAATGGTTGCGTAAGGTACATCTGGGATACAAGTTGTAGCCCAAACTGCGGCGCGCGCAGTGCAGCGTCCGGACACCGAGATCCGGAAAATGTCGGTTTGGAGGGATTCCGTTAAAGATGAAAGCAATCTGCATAGAAAAGCCAGGGAAAGTCGTCCTCAAAGAAATTGAAAAACCGGTAAGGAAGCCGGGGGAAGCGTTGCTCAAGCTTCTGTACGGGGGTATCTGCGGAAGCGACCTCGGCTCCTATCGGGGTGCGAACGCATATGTATCGTATCCGCGTATACCAGGACACGAGTTTTCGGCGGAGATCGTGGAGATCGACGAAAACGAGGAAGGGCTTAAGCCGGGCATGATCGTAACCTGTAATCCGTATTTCAACTGCGGGACATGTTATTCGTGCAGGAGAGGCTTGGTCAATGCCTGCACGGGCAACGAGACGATGGGGGTGCAGCGCGAGGGGGCGTTTGCCGAATACATCACCATGCCGGTCGAGCGCATTTACGACGGCAAGGGGCTGGACCCCAAGGTGCTGACGCTGATCGAGCCATTCTGCATCAGCTACCACGGCGTGCAGCGGGCAAACGTCAAGGCGGGCGAAAAGGTGCTGGTGGTCGGCGCTGGCACGATTGGCGTGCTGGCCGCAGTCGCGGCCAAGGCGAAGGGGGCCGAGGTCACGATCTGCGATGTGGCACCGGACAAGCTCGAGTATGCCTGCCGGACATTCGGCCTGGACCACAAGCTGCTCAACGAGTCGCCGGAGGCGTTCGCAAAGGGTGTCGCCGCGCTGACCGACGGGAATGGGTTCGATGTGACGATCGAGGCGGTCGGCATGCCGGAGACGTTCATGAACTGTATTGACGCGGCCTGCTTCGGCGCGCGCGTGGTGCTGATCGGCGTATCCAAGCGCAACTTAGACAATTTCTTTTTTACGATCATCCAGAAAAAAGAGCTGAACATTTACGGCTCGCGCAACGCGATGAAAAAGGACTTTGTGGAGCTGATTGATCTGGTGAAATCGGGCGGCATCGATTTGGAGAAGATCGTCACCAACACCTACAAGTGGACGGACGCGCCGCAGGCGTTTGAGGAGTTTTCCGCTAACGCAGGAAAAATGCTGAAAGTTGTGATCGACTTCACCTGAAGAACCGATATGCGGCGGTGAAGTGAAATAAAAAAGTGAGAAAAGGAGAATCAGCATGAAAACGAAATGGACAAAGAGGATGATGGCCACCCTGCTTTGCGGAGCGATGATGGCAGGCCTTGCGGCGTGCGGCAACAGCAGCACGGACACGACGGCGAACGGTACGGCGGGGGACGAGCCTGCGTCGAATGATGCGGGTGCTACCGTTACAATCAATGTTGGCTATGAGAACGCGACCACCGAGCCGGCGGCACAGGCGGCTGAGAAGTGGAAAGAGCTGGTTGAGGAGAAGTCTGGCGGCTCGATTCAGCTTGAGCTGTTCCCGAACTCTACGTTAGGTAAGAAAAACGACCTGATCGACCAGATGCTGATGGGCGAAAGCGTGATTACGGTTGCGGACGGCGCGTTCCTCGCAGATTACGGCGTGCCGGATTTCGGTATCTTCTATGCGCCGTATACATTTGAGAGCTGGGATGAACTGTGGGCTGTGCTGGACAGCGACTGGTATGCTGACCTGTGCGACCAGCTGGCAAGCACCGGCGGCCTGCGTGTTCTGACCTCCAACTGGATTTACGGCGCGCGCGACATCCTCTCCATCAAGGAGGTTCGCACCCCGTCCGACCTGTCCGGCCTGAAGCTGCGCGTATCTTCCAACGACCTGTCGGTCAGAAGCTTTGAGGACCTGGGCGCAACGCCGGTCGGCATGGATATGGGCGACGTTTACCAGGCCATGAGCGGCGGCACGATCGATGCGGTTGAGAACCCGATCACCTCCCTCTACAACCGTTCCTTCCAGGAGGTTGCCAAGTACCTGACCAAGAACGAGCACATCCTGGCTACCTCGATGTGGATTTGCGGCGAGTCTTTCTTCACCACCCTGACTGAAGAGCAGCAGCAGATCCTGATGGAATGCGCGGACGAAGCGGGCCTGTATAACAACGAGCTGTACGACGCGGCAACGGAAGAAGCCGAGCAGGGCATGAAGGACGCGGGCGTAACCGTTATCGAGCTGACCGACGACGAGAAGGCACAGTGGGTTGAGGCTGCGCAGAAGTTCTTCGACGAAGCCTCCAGCACCCTGGGCTGGACCGAAGGCCTGTATGACACCGTGAAAGGGATTTCGACCGGCGCCGCTGCATAATCCGACAACAACACATAATCTGTTTTCTTCGCTGGGAGAAGCGGGTCGCTGATCCGCTTCTCCTCCCCGCGGGGACGGAATATGTGCGAAAAGATGCGTTAATAGAAGAGAGATCGGAGGTAAAACGCATGAAGCAACAGCGCAACTGGAGATTTCTGCTGCTCAACATCGATGTAGCGATCGCGTCCATTGCGATGTGCGTGCTGGTAGGCCTTACCTTTGCCGGCGTAGTTGCACGCTATATTTTAGGCTCCCCCTTTACTTGGATTGAGGAGATTCAGGCGGCCATGATCGTCTGGGTGATTTTTGGTGCGGCCGGCGCTGCGTTCCGCACCGGCAACCATGCGGCGATCGAGGTGTTTTTTGAGTTTTTCCCCAAAGCGGTAAAGAACATAATCAACATCCTGATCCTGCTCGTGACCATTGTCACGCTGCTGTTCCTGGGCTACCTGTCCATACAGTACATGATGGTGTTCGCAAACAGCGGCCGCACCACCGCGGTGCTGCACATTTCCTATATTTTAATTTACTGCATTGTACCGGTATCCTGCATCTGGCAGATCTTCAACTTTGTGCTGGTGAATTTCTTCCATTATTCCGAGCAGGAAACCATTGAAGCGATTACGGAGGAAGAGTTCGAGGAGGCGAAGAAAGAATGAATATCATTGGTATCTCCTGCATCCTTTTGCTGGTCATGCTTTTCCTGAAAGTACCGGTGTATATCTCGGTGCTGGCGGCCTCGGCGATCTATTTCCTCGGCAATCCGGCAACCAACGCAACGATTTTCGCCCAGCAGACGCTGGCCGGCGCACAGGGTCTGTCCCTGCTGGCGATCCCGTTCTTCGTCATGGCGGGCGTATTCATGAACTATACGGGCGTTACGCGCCGCATCATGGACTGCTGCGCCGTTCTGACCGCGCGCATGCCCGGCGGTCTGGCGCAGGTTAACATCCTGCTGTCCACGCTGATGGGCGGCCTGTCCGGCTCCTCGCTCGCGGACGCGGCGATGGAAGCCAAGATGCTCGTTCCCTCTATGGAGGCGCACGGCTTCTCCAAGGCGTTCTCGACCGTTATCACCGCGGCCTCCGGCATGGTCGTGCCGCTGATTCCGCCCGGAACCGGCCTGATTATTTACGCCTGCATCAATAACATCTCGGTCGGCCAGTTGTTCGTCGCTGGCATTGGCCCCGGCCTGTTCCTGACCGCCACGCTGATGATCTTCACGCACTTTGTATCCAAAAGGCGAGGCTACAAGCCGATGCAGACGGAAAAGATATCAGCGCATGAAAAATGGGATGCGATCCGTCCGGCGATCCTGCCCATGCTGCTGCCGATCATCATTATCGGCGGTGTGCGTATCGGCGTGTTCACCGCGAACGAGGCCGGCACGGTCGCGATCGTTTATGCGCTGGCGCTCGGCGTGCTGTACCATGAGATGAAGCTCAAGAACTTTGCCAAGGGCTGCAAGGAAACGGTCACCACCACCAGCTCGATTATGCTGATCGTCGCGGCGGCGTCCTGCTTTTCCTGGGTGCTGACCCGCGAGCAGATTCCACAGACGTTTGCCAACTGGATGACCAACGCCATCGACAACAAATACATATTCCTGCTGGTCGTCAACATCTTCCTGATCATCGTGGGCATGTTCGTAGAAGGTAATGCGTCGATGATCGTGCTCGGGCCGCTGCTGCATCCGGTTGCGCTGGCGTTCGGCATTGATCCGGTCCACTTTGCAATGGTTTATATCTTCAACTGCACAATCGGTGCGTTCACCCCGCCGATGGGTACGCTGATGTTCGTCACCTGCGGTATTACCAAGTGTCCGACCAAGGACTTTATCAGGGAAGCGGTACCGTTTTATATCCTGTTCGCGGCCGATATCCTGCTGCTGACATACTTCCCGCCACTGTCTACGTTCTTGGTTAATCTGATCTACTAAGAGAAAAATTGATAGCAAATTGGCTAAGACCCGGTGCTGCTGCGGCCGCGATTGCGCGCTGGAGAAGGCCGGGTTTTGCCGCTGTTTGAATGGAGGGCTTTGCCATGAGAGAACGGCCGTTGGTCGCTGATTTAGTGAAGGATACTTTTGTGCCGAAGATGTTCCGCGTGCGTCAGAAATTCCCGCGTCCGCGCATCGATCCGGCGGATATACCGGATATCATCCGCAGCCTGCTCAGCGAGGAGAAATTCGCCTCGCGCGTCAAGCCCGGTATGCGCATTGCCATCACTGCAGGTTCGCGCGGCGTGGCGAACGTCGCGCTGACCACCAAGTGCATCGCGGATTTTGTCAAATCCCGCGGCGCGCATCCGTTTATCGTGCCGGCGATGGGCAGCCACGGCGGCGCAACCGCCGAGGGACAGCGGGAGATTCTGGCCGGCTACGGAATTGTGGAGGAGTATGTCGGCTGCCCGATCATCTCCTCGATGGAGGTCAAGAAGATCGGCGTCAACGACGAGGGCGGCGACGTATATATTGACAAAAACGCGGCGGAGGCGGACGGCATCATCCTGGGCTGCCGCGTCAAGCCGCACACTGCGTTCCGCGGGCCGTATGAAAGCGGTCTGATGAAAATGATGGCGATCGGCCTGGGCAAGCAGTACGGCGCGGAGGTCTGCCATGCGGAGGGCTTCAAGAACATGGCGAAAAACGTGCCGCTGTTCGGCCGCTGCATCCTGAAAAACGCACCCATCCTGTTCGGCGTACCGACGATTGAGAATGCGTTCGACGAGACCTGCAAGATCGTTGCGGTCGCGGCGGAGGATATCGACGCGGTCGAGCCTGAGCTGCTCAAGGAAGCGTTTTCCTATATGCCGCGCATCCTTGTCGATTCGTGTGACGTATTGATTGTCGATCAGATCGGCAAGAATTTCAGCGGCGACGGGATGGATCCGAACATCACAGGCACATTCTGCACGCCTTACGCAACCGGCGGTATCGACGCGCAACGCGTGGCGGTACTCGACCTGAGTCCGGAAACCCATGGGAACGGCATCGGCTTGGGCTATTCCAGCGCGACGACCAAGCGCGTGTTTGACCAGCTCGATCTCGCGTCCATGTACCCGAACGCGATCACCTGCACAGTGCTGGGCGGCGTGCGCATCCCGATTGTGATGGAAAGCGATAAGGAGACGATCCAGGTCTGCATCAAGAGTTGCAACGAGATCGACAAATCCAACCCGCGCGTGGTGCGCATCCCGAACAGCCTGCATCTGGAGCATATCATGCTGTCCGAATCCTATCTGGAGGAGGCAAAAAACAATCCGCAGATGGAGATCGAGTCCGAGCTGGAATACCTGCCCTTTGACGAGGACGGCAACCTTTGGTAATGCGTTTTGAGGAGTGAAATATTAAAGATGGAAGAACTAAATTACAAAAGAATAAAAGCGAGCGGATACAAGGGATATATTCTGGAGGAAGCGCCGGAGAAGATTCTGCAGTTTGGCGAGGGGAATTTTCTGCGCGCGTTCGTGGACTACTGGTTTGA